>JANNRY010000085.1:0-12265 GCA_031401935.1 Betaproteobacteria bacterium
GGTGTGCTCCAGAGCAATACAACAGGCAGCAGCAATACCGCCAGCGGCACGAATGCGCTACAAAACAACTTGAGCGGCACCAGCAACGCCGCGACTGGAACAAATGCACTCATCAACAATACGACGGGTAATTTCAATACCGCCAATGGTGAGAGTGCGCTCTTCAGCAATATGACTGGCAACCTTAACGCTGCCAACGGACAGGGTGCGCTCGTTCAAAACATAACCGGTAGCAACAATACGGCAAGTGGTGCGAATGCACTTTTTAACAACAATAGCGGTAGTAACAATATTGGACTTGGCTCCGGCGCAGGCCTCAATCTCACCACCGGCAGTGACAATATCGCCATCGGCAATGCTGGCGTTGCGGCTGAATCCAGCACGACCCGGATTGGAGCGAGTCAGACCAAAGCATTCATTGCCGGCATTAGCGGCGTTACGACCATCAATGCAGGCGCAGTGGCCGTGATGATTGACTCCGCAGGTCAGCTCGGCACTGTCACCTCATCACGCCGCTTTAAAGACAACATCGCCGATATGAACACCGCCAGCAGCGCACTCATGAATCTTCGCCCGGTGACGTTCCACTACAAGACAGATCAAAATGTTGCGGGCCGCACGCTACAGTACGGCCTGATTGCTGAAGAGGTGAATGACGTCTATCCGGGACTGGTCGCGCATTCCGCTGATGGACAGATCGAGACCGTGATGTACCAGCATTTGCCACCGATGTTGCTCAATGAGTTTCAGAAGCAGCAGCGAAGAATCAACGCACTCGAACAAGAATTACAGGAAATAAAATCGTTGCTCCGAGCACGATAAAAATGCAAACACAAGCACGGGCGCGCTTTTTCAGCCATTTGCGTCTCAAACGGCAAGCGGGGCGGGCACTTTGACCTTTTTATGCTAACCGAGTAATCCCCGTACATGCTTCGACGCCTCGGTCGTGCCGTTGACGAACTTTTCGTGGTTACGTTCGATGGTTTTGAGGTCGTAAACGTAATTCACCATCAGCCCGAGCGATTGCTTGAGGCCCTTGTCGGATAGATCGCCCGCAGGATTGAGTCGGTCCATGCGTGCACCGTTGTTGAGATGAAAGCGCGCGACGGGGTCGCGGGTGATGCCGTCAGGTTCACCGATGCCGAGCAGATAGCTGGCGCACAATCGTTCCAAATCAGGGGCACATTTTTCACGGGGGCGTTCAGCCGCACGCAACTCGGCGATGCTTTTATCGAGTAGCGGGCCGATCACGCGTTGTACATTTTCCAGACTTTGCTGAGCAGCTTTTGGCAGGGCTGCGATTTGGTCCGGTGCCGCCAACGTGCGCCGCAACCAATCGCGGAAAGCGGGAATCGGTGACAACGTACAGAATTGTTTTATACGCGGGAATTCAGCCGCGAGCAGTCCTGCCACTTGCTTGATCAGAAAATTACCCAGAGAGACGCCACGCAGTCCTGGCTGGCAATTGCTGATGCTATAGAACGCAGCGAGCTGAAAATCCTGCTGCGACTTTGGCTGGCTATCGATATTGATCAAGGGCTCAATGGCGACGGGCATCTCTTTCAGTAATGCAACTTCGACAAAAATCAACGGCTCGTCCAGCAAGGCAGGATGAAAGAACGCGAAACAGCGACGATCATCTTGCAGGCGACGGCGCAAATCATTCCAGCCGCGAATTTCATGAACGGCTTCGTGACGAATGAGCTGTTCGAGCAGCGTGGCACGCGTATTCCAGTCCACCCGAACAATATGCAGGAAGCCGGGGTTGAACCACGACTGCAAAAGATGGTGAAAGTCGTCATCGACTTGCCGCAGTTCGCGATCTTTTGGCAACGCTTCAAGCAATCGCTCGCGCATGCCGACGATGGCACGCGTCCCACCCGGTGCACGATTCAGGCGTCGCAGCAATTCCTGTCGTGGCGGTTCTGCGGCGCGGGTGAGGGCGGCCAGATGCTCACTGTCAGGCGAAGTTGCGTAGGCAGTGGCCGTTTGCAGCACACGGTGCGGATCGGGTGAGAATTGGATCTTCAGCGCCTGAAAAAAGGCGAGCTGTTCTTCTTTCGATAGCGCTGCGTAAAGCGCCAGCGTGTCTTGTGCGAGCGAGACACCTGATGCTTCGCCACGCTCCGATAACAGTTGCGCGCAGGCACGCACGAGCTTGGTCGTCTTCAGGCCATCGCGCTTGAAACGGAGCGCCGTGTCACGGATGGCGCGAATTCCTTTGATTGAATCGAGCATCGTAGTCATGTCTGGGAAAAACTGTTTTCGGCCAGTTGAAATTGTTACGTCGGCGTTGCTGCCGCCAATCCAGGTTGGCGGATGCCTATTTGATCCGTCGCTTCTGGTAATCCTCTTCGATCGTGTCCTTAAAGAAACTCGCCGGTGACGATGACGTGGAAAAGCGCCGCCAAACCTCAGCCGAGACATTGGCATACTCGTAGGTGCCGGACGACTGCTCGACGACCAGCACGCGCCGTTTGTCATCAAAGCCGATGGCACGCAGATTGGCGGCGTTTATTTTTTTCATTTCCATCGTTGTTGCCATTCCACTTTTAACATCATCCCCGCGACATCGCCATGCTCATCGCCAGCACCACAAACAAACTCACCTCAACAAGTATTGCGCGCCAAGCGCGGCCGTATGCCACGTATTTGTTGGTCGCCACGCGCGACACGAGATAAATCTGTCTCGCAAGATCATCGAACAGATGATCAAGCGGAATGCCGCCGATATCCTGAATATAGTGTTCTGCGCCTGTGCGTGTGGCGATGTCACCAAAAAATATCAGGCTGCTGTTTTCACGTGCCGGGGTGTTGCTCTTGCGGGGGAAAAGTGTGGACAGCGCAAAAAAATAGAATACGCCGCTGACCAGAATAAACACGGCCAGCAAGCCGTATTGCAACGGCCCAATCCGGCCAATTTTTTCGATGTTGGTCGCCACGTATGAGACCAGCAGTGTGGACATGACGATGAGCAGATATATTTTTTGATCGGCCGAGCGAATAAGGTCCTGATTGAGATTGAGAATGCGCCACGCTTGGTCAAGCCGCAGATTCAGATCGGTGGCGTGATGGCGTGGCAGCGCAGCACGTTCCATTTCCTTGGTCGAAAACGCGCCTGTCATCATCGGATCGGCTGTCATTCGTGCACCCCCGAAAAAAGTGTCTGTATGCGCGCCATCACATCAGGCGACAGCCTCAATGAGATTTCCAGTGCCTTCATGTTCTCTGCAACCTGCTCCACGCGGGAAGCGCCGGTAATCACAGTCGATACATTGGGATTTTTCAAACACCAGGCGATTGCCAGTTGCGCTGTCGTGCAGCCGAGGTCCTGGGCCACGGCACCGAGCTTCTGGACGATGGCATTTTTCGCCGGATCGAGCAGGCTCTCGTGCATCCACGCCATACTCTTCAGGCTGCCACGGCTATCGGCTGGCACGCCTTTGGCATATTTTCCTGTCAGCAGACCCGATGCAAGCGGGCTCCAGATGGTGGTGCCGAGGCCGATTTCCGAATACAGCCGCGCATAATCGCGTTCAACTTTTTTGCGATGAAACAGATTGTATTCAGGCTGCTCGACGATGGGTTTGTGCAAATGATGTTTATCGGCGATTTGCCAGGCACCCATGATGTCGACGGCACTCCATTCCGAAGTGCCCCAGTAGTTCGCCTTGCCGCGCACGATCATGTCATGCATCGCAAACACGGTTTCTTCGAGCGGTGTGTTCGGGTCAGGGCGATGACAATAGGCGATATCGACATAGTCGAGTTGCAGGCGCTTTAGCGATGCATCGATTGCCTGCATGAGATATTTTCGGTTCAGCGTATTTTTTTCGTTGATGCCTTCACCAAATTTGGGTGGCAGGCCCCAGAAAAACTTTGTGGTAACGACGTACGTCAATCGGTCCCAGCCGAGTTTCTTCAGGGCCAGTCCCATCAGTTCTTCGGACTTGCCGCTTGCGTAAACTTCGGCGTTGTCAAAAAAATTCACGCCATGATCACGCGCGGCCGCCATCAAATTGAGCGCAGCTGATTCGTCAAGCTGATTTCCGTACGTAATCCAGCTGCCAAAAGAGAGAGCGGAAACGCGCAGACCAGCACGCCCAAGACGTCGATATTCCATGGCTATTTTTCCTTTTCTGCGTCGAGATCCTGATACGGATTAGCGATGATCACGCGGGTGCGTTTGGGCCCGGACGCGAATCGTTCCAGCTTAACCAGCACTGGGTAAAGCTCCTCCAGCTTGGCGCGCGCTGGTGCTTCGTCCTGAAACAACAGCAATTCGCCCGTCGCAGATTTCACATCGTGCCAAACCTGTGGCTTGGTATCGTCTTCTTGCACTTGTAGTTTGTAGGTTGGCATGGGATGTTTTGGGTTCTCATGTAGTTTGGATGTTCGCAATAACGATAGCACGTTGCGCCTAATAATTCTCTTGCAGCGCCAGTGGCGACAATGGCTGCGAAAGTAGAAACCCCTGCGCTTCTTCGCAGCCCGCTGCCAACAAGAAATCCAGCTGTGCGTCGTGCTCCACGCCTTCGGCAACGACACGCATGCCCAGACTTTTCGCCAGACTGATGATGCCGCGCGTGATTGCGGCGTCGTCAGGGTCGGTGGTGATGTCGCGTACAAAGGATTGATCGATTTTGAGCTTACCGATGTCGAAGCGCTTGAGATATCCCAGATTCGAGTAACCAGTGCCGAAATCATCCACGACCAAACGAAAACCATTGGCTCCCAACTCATAGAGCGTGCTCATCGTAGCGTCACCTTCGCTGACAAGTGCGGTTTCGGTCAGCTCAATTTCCACGTCGGTCGCGGTAAGCCCGTTCTCGGTGATCGCTGCCAGCAACACATCAACCAGCCGGCGCGTTTTGAACTGCACGGCTGAAACATTGATCGTCACCGGGAAATGATCGAGACCAGCTTCGCGCCATAGGCGCAATTGTCCAATCGCTTCCGTCGCGATCCATTCGCCAATGGCGACGATGAGACCGGTTTCTTCAGCGACTGGAATGAAGCGCGCTGGTGGGACGGCCCCGAGTATTTCGCCGTTCCAGCGCAGCAATGCTTCCACACCGACGATTCGCCGTTTGGGCAAATGAAAAATCGGCTGGTAGACAAGGGAAAACTCATTGCGTGGTAACGCACGGCGCAATGCATTCTCGATGGACAATCGCTCAACGACTTTTTCGTTCATTTCTGCGCGGAAGAAGCTGAACTGATTGCGGCCCTCGGCCTTCGAGTGATACATCGCAAGGTCTGCGTTTTTGATCAAGCTTTCAAGGTCCGCGCCATCGTCTGGCCAGATAGTGATGCCGATGGAGGGCGTCACGGTCAGTTCGTGGCCTTCAATCTGGTAGGGGCTGGCAAGGCTGTCGAGGATCAGACTGGTAATGGCGGCGAGGTCGTTGATTTCGGCCACACCGGGAAGGAGCACGATGAATTCATCGCCGCCATAACGCGAAACGGTGTCGGTCGTGCGCATCGACTGCGTGAGCCTGCTGGCTGTTTCGATCAGAATCTGGTCACCAATATGGTGGCCCAGTGAATCGTTGATATTTTTGAAACGGTCTAAGTCGATGAACAACAACGAGATACCGTTGCGGTTGCCGGTGCCCTTATCGCTGTCGTTACGCGCGCCACTGCCAGTGCGTGCCACCTGCCGTACCGCGAAATCGAAACGTGCCGATAGCAGCAACCGGTTCGGCAGTCCGGTCAGAAAATCGAATTCCGCCAATTCGCGTACGTGCGCTTCGGTGCGTTTTTTTTCGGTGATGTCGCTGCCAACACCGCGATAGCCGGCGAATACGCCGCGCGCGCTAAATACGGGATCACCGGAAACACTGCCCCAAAAAGTGCCACCGTCTGCTTTGATATAGGCATATTGGAAATCGCGGAAGGGCTCATGCGCCTCAACCCGTTGGCGGTGCTCATCCATCTGCTCGCGGGTAATGCCAATGTAGGGGATGTCCCAGCGCGCGAGGCCGTAACGATCCTCAGGATTGACGCCCGTGGAGCGCTTCATGCCACCGGATATATGTTTGAACAGAAGGTGTTCGTCTTGTTCCCAATACCAATCCGATGACATTTCGAGCAGGCTTTTGAGGCGTTGTTCGCTGAGGGCCAGCTTCTCCTCGGCCTTTTTGCGGGCGGTAATATCTAGTCTGAAACCGATGACGCCACCGTCTGCGGTTTTGCGATCAGAAACCAGCAGCCAGATGTCGTCGCCAAGCAGATATTCGTAATCGCCCTCGTCCGGATCAAGATGTTTTTCAACACGGGCACGGACGTAATTTTCTTCGTCCAGATTGGTTCGGTGCTCAAAACCACGTTGATAAAATGCTCGTGCCACGTCAGCGTAGAGTGTCCCCGGCACCAAAATATCGGCGACTTCGGTGTAAATATCGCGGAAGCGCCGGTTGCAAAAGACAATGCGGTCATCAGGACCGTAAAGCACGATGCCCGACTCAAGATGCTCGAATGCCTCGACCATGCGGGTGTGGTTGCCCAGCGCCGCTGCCAGCCGCAATTGCAGATCGGCAATCAAGGAATGTTCAATATGACGGGGCATGGTGCATGCTCACATCGCTATTTGCGATACTCGGCAACCTCTTCTTTTAGTGCAATCCACCATACTTTGCCTTTTTCAGAATGCTTTCCGCACGGCGTGGAAGTCGAGAAGCCGGGATATTTTTTGCCCAGATTATTGGGGTCCTCGCGACGTGTGCGGGGTGGCGCGACCAATCCTTTTTCGTCAGACACCAGCGGAAACAACCAGCAGCCCATCGGCTTGTATTTCCATTTATGCTCGCCTTTTTTGACAGCCAGCGTTTGCAATGAACATTTGCCGTCAGATTCGGTGAATACGCAACGGGTGTTCTTGAAATGCGGCGGCTTGTCGCGGTAAACATGCTTGCGCACATTCGTTTGTGGCCCAGTTTCACCCGCCCATTCGCCAGCGATGATGTAATTTTCAGGCAGCGATGCGAAGTGCTCAGGATTTTTCTTGACGACCCGATGAATCAACTGCACTTCTTCTTCCAGCAAGAACGCGCCGTCCGAACAACAAATCCCTTCGCATACATTTACATCGCAATAATGAAGTTTCGTGTGTTTGCGTGGTTTTACCTCACCTACTGTGCTCATTGTGTCAATTCCCTGATATCAAAATTACCGCCATTGGTGAGTTTGCCGTCCGCGATCAGCGCGACGATTTCCAGTGCGACATCGTGCGCATCACGCAGCACGCCGTCGGCTTTCATTGCTTGAAAGCGCGCCACATCAGGGAAGTCTTTTTCGCTGATGCTACGAACAATGCTCTGCATGCCGGTATCTACAACGCCGGGCGCAAGTGAGCATATTGAAAGCGTGGGATCGTTTGCCGAGGCTTCCAGCGCAGCGACGCGGGTCGCCATCTCCAGCGCAGCCTTGGCCGCGCAGTAAGCAGACCAGCCAGCAATCGCGCGCTTGGCGGCACCTGAGGAAATATTGACAACCATCCGTTGCTTGGCCAGATGCCGCGTGGCGACTGCGAAGAGTCGCGAAAGAATCATCGGTGCGGCCACATTGACCATCAAGTTTTTGCCGGTATCTACAGCGCCAATCTGATCGAACGCACCCACCGGCAGGACGATGCCTGCGTTGTTGATCAGCACTGCAGAATCAAAGTGTTTTTCGCCGATGTGTGCAGTGACCGCGGCGAATGCGCGCTCAATGGCGGCAATATCGCTTAAGTCGAGCTGCACGTTGAACGGTGCGGCTGAGCTTGTTGGTGCGCGCGAGAGCGTGATCGTCAGTGTGTTGGTATCCGCCGCCAGCACGTCGCGCAAAGCCGCGCCGATGCCGTTGGTCGTGCCGGTAATGATGGCGAGATTCATGATGGATCAGTTATCGAGCCAGTTGACCAGCGCCGCACCGATGCCCAGTACGACAAGATCGGCCAGACCGCCCGTGGTTGGCGCATCACTCAGCCACTCCAGCGGGCCAGGCTGTTTATGATGGAATCCGTGTTGCATGCGGGCGCGGCGAGCACTTGCCTCAGAGGCTAGCAGCGCTTCGTTCATGCGCGCCGGATCAGGTGTTGTGCGCTGTACTTCCTTGGCCTGAAGCGCCAGCAACGCTTTTTCGACGGCGGCCTCGTCGAGCACTGAAATGGCAGCGCCGCAGTGGGTGCATGCTTTGTCGTGTTCAAGACTGATCGGGCCGCCGCAACTGGAACAGCGAATCTGTTTAACCTTCACCGAGAGCGTGGAAATCTCATGTGGCTGCAGGCTGCGAATAAAATTTTTCTCGCGCAGGAACTGGGTAAAGCTGATCAGCCGCCCATGGCCGTTTGCGCAACGCGAGTAAGAAAATCGCCCGCCTTTGGCGAGGTCTGTCGTGTTCTTGAGAGTCGTCGCGCAGCGTGGGCACGAAGTCATCACTTTCAGTAAATTTAGTCCAGCGTCGCGCGCGGCATAGATGCGCTTGAAAACCTCTATCACCGAACCCGGCGACAGTGCCGTGCTTTCCATGTTGTCGAACCAAATCACGTGACATGGCCCGCACACGTCGATTTCGACCGGTGTGCTGATATGCGACGCCAGCGCGACGCTCTCCATCACGCCATTGCAACTGGGGCAATGCATTTAACTAACCCAGCAACGCGTTGATGCCAGCTTGAGCAATCAATGCATCGTCGGAGGACTTGACGCCCGATACGCCAACCGCACCAATGGTTTCGCCTTCCACCAAAATCGGGACGCCACCCTCAAGAAAAGTAATACCCGGCATCGATAGAGCCGAGAAACGGCCATTGTTCACCATGTCTTCATCGCTCTTGGTGGGGCGCCGACGCAGCGCGGCGCTGTAAGCCTTGGCTTGCGCGATCAACACGCTGGAGGGCGCGCATGCATCAAGTCGCAGGAACCCCAACAAATGGCCACCGTCATCAACGACAGCGATACACACCGCCCAATTATTCTTTTTCGCTTCGGCCTCTGAAGCGGCGAGGATTTTTTGTGTGTCCTGAAGGGTGAGGTATTGTTTGGTTTTCATGGGCAGCGCCGTGAGTGAAGTTAAAAGAATTATAAGCGCAGTCATACATGCACCAATGATTGAGATGGATAACGTCTTCACGCAGTCTCGTGAAAAACTTCTGCTGTTACCCGTGAATCTCCCAGTACAAGGACTCTACACACAGAGCGGTACACAGATTGAGAAATTACTAAACTCCAGCATTGTGGCTGTTCACGGGGATAAAGTGCCTGAAGCGCTCCGTCAAATGGCGATCTACGATACAAATCGCAGGTACACCCCTAAATCAAACCCGCCAGATAGCGCTTGCGTTTTTGTTCCGCAAATCGTTCAATCGCATAGCGCAACATCGTTCTGGGCATATCGCGGTAATAAAGCTTCAGAAAAGATTCCTCTTCCTGTTCGCTTACGCGCTTGCCGACTTCGCGCAGCATCCAGCCAACTGCTTTCTGAATCAGGTCTTCTTCATCTTTCAGCAATAACTTCGCAATGCGCAGAGTCTCGGTTACATCGCCTTGTTTGATGTAATGAAAGGTCGCGAGAATGGCGATGCGTCGCTCCCACAACGATTTTGACTTCGCCAATCGCGTAAGAATTTGCTTTCGCATTGCTGGTTTATCCGCCAGCCAACCACCAACGATATGCTCGGCCGACATATCGACCAAGTCCCAGTTATTGATGAATTTTGTGCTCTTAAGGTAGAGCGTGGCAATGCGCTCCTTTGTCTTCTCATCACCTCGCTGATACAGACGTACCAGCAGCATCAGACCAACGGCTCGCGCTTCATGCCAGCTCGATTTCAACAGTGGCAGCGCAACTTCAAGCCCGGCGTCTTTCATGTCGCGCACCAGTGCACGCAACACCGGCACCCTGATGCCCAGAAATAAATCGCCCGCCCCGTATTGCCCGGCGCCGGTTTTGAAAAATCGCTGCGCGAACGCTGCGGCGCGGGCACTGCCAAGCTTGGTGAGAGCAACCAGCGTCGTTGCCGCTGATGGTTGGGCCGCCGCCGGTAATGTTTCGGTTCCTCGCTGTCGTTGAGTCGCGCGAATTATTGCGGGCTTGGTGGCTTTCCGCTTTGTGTTTGTTGCCACTGTGTCTCCAGTTGTGGTCCGGTTTTGTAATGCGGTACGCGTATCGCCAGACGGTAATAGCGCTGGATAAACCCATTGGAGCCTTTGACTTCGCTCGACCAATATTGGTCTGCCAGTTGCAGATTTCGTTTTTCATCCATCAGGAAATAGTTGCGCGAGCCGGTGCCGCCAAAAATATAGAGCTTGCCGTCAATCACCTTCCAGGTATCCGGCTCACCTCCCCATGGAATGCCGTAGACGATACCGTTCGCACAAAAGCCACCGTACTGCGGCGCATATTTGGCTGGTGCGCTGGTGAACAACGTCTTGTTTTCTTCGCTCGCGAAGCGGTAGGTGGCACCATCGTGTGTGGCCTTGATGTCGGCCTTACCCAACGTCTGCTTACCGAGTGTGAAATAGGCTACTGGGTCGTGTCCTTTCAACACTAGGACGTTATCGGCACCATCGGAAACACTGTTGTATGGGCCGGGAGATCCGCACGCGGCTAGCGTCATCGCTATCGCAATTGCAACGATAAATCTAACGACTGTCGCGCTAATGCACGAATTGGTACTGTTCATTTCAATCCTCTTTAATCAAGTTTCTTTGTCAATGATAAAACTAACCCTGCCGTCGCGCCGAAGGCAGCGGCGCACCCACATCCAGACCGCGACGCCAAGGTGCCGACGCAAATGTTTCCACTAGAAAATTCACGAACGCGGCCACCCGCGGGCTTTTGTGCTTTCCTGGCAAATAGACAGCCGACATTGGCAGCGGTTCACGTTGGTGCACATCGGTGAGAATCGGCGTCAACCAACCGGCGCGAATGCCGTCGCTAACAATCACGTCGGCCAGCCGGATGATACCGACGCCGGTCGCTGCGAGCTGTAACAGCGTTTCTGCGTTATTGGCGCTCACATTACCTTTCACTTCTATGGACTCGATGCCGCTCTTTGTCGAAAACGGCCAGCGGCGTAATTGTGGTGCCGCGCTGATGGAGAGGCAGTTATGGTTCAGCAAATCCTGCGGCGAGCGTGGCGTGCCATGCTTTTTAAGATAAGCCGGCGACGCACAAATAACGCGCTGCAAATCGCAGATTTTTCGCGCGGTTAGCGAAGAGTCGCGCAGCACACCGCTGCGAATAGCGATATCAGCCCCTTCTTCCATCAGGTCAATAACGCGATCCGTGATGTTGATGTCGATCTCAATTTCGGGATAGCGCTCAAGAAAACGCGGTAATGCAGGTGCCAGTTGATGCAGCCCAAATGCAACGCCGGCGTTCACGCGCAGCAATCCTTTCGGACTTTTTGAAAAACGCGTCACCTCCTCTTCGGCTTCGCTGATCGCGTTGAGGATGCGCCGGGCACTGGAGAAATAGGCCTCGCCTTCGGCTGTGAGCGCGAGCTTTCGCGTGGTGCGATTCATCAACCTCACGCCGAGGCGGTCTTCCAGTCTTGTTACCAGCTTGGAAAGCGCCGATGGCGTCAAATCCAGATCGCGCGCGGCGGCCGAAAAGCCGCCCAGCTCAACTGACCGCACAAACGCTCTCATTTCTCCGGGTGTATCCATTGTTTCTCCGCGACTTATGAATTTATTTCAGCAATGTTGTGCATTGCAGGCAGATTGTGCACTAGCCAGACGACACAATATGGTGCCCATAGCATTAAATTATGTTGACCCTGAAACCGATTATGAACAACCCGAACAAAATTTCGATTAAACAAAACGCCCGCCAACTTCGCCAAAATGAAGTTTCGCGGCTCCTGAATTCAGTAGCAGCAAGGATCACCGATTGGCTGCGCGTGCAACATGAAGCCGCATTGCGCCGTCCGCGAGAGTCGGTACGCATGCGGACAGCCAACGCCACACCTGTTTAGGCATTAGCGGCGGTTTTGTTGGGGCGGTATAATTGGTGCCCGTCACAAAATGAAGTCGCCATGAAACGCGTTCGCAGCAAGTCCCCACTCCGTTTGACCCGTGATGCCGAACGTTTGATCACGCTTTCGACCGGTTTGGCTGTCTCGGGCAGCCGCGCGGAAGATCGCGTGTGGGAGGCGGAAATTTCAACGCTCGTCGTGAAAGCGATAGAAGGCGGCAATGATCAGGTGCTCGAAACAGCGCTCGATCACACGTTCCAGAGCAGCCCCATCGCGCATGATGTTCTCGCCGAGCTCATC
>JANNRY010000086.1:0-5068 GCA_031401935.1 Betaproteobacteria bacterium
TTTTCTTCCTGGGCACAGCAGGCTTGCTGGTAGCGAGCACTTGGTGGTTGGCAGCCATGCTATTGCGTCACGTGCCGCTAATGAGTGGCTTGGACATCGGCGGAATGTCCTCGCACCTTCACCCGCTGATCATGATTTATGGCTTCTTCCCATTTTTTATTTTTGGTTTTGCCTTCACTGCCGGGCCGCGCTGGTTACAAATTGCTCCACCGCCCACATCACAATATCTCCTGCCTGCTATCGGTATGGGTTGCGCGCTTCTCGCACTTTTCCCGGCCATGTTTACGGGCGACGGCGCCGTCGCGTTTTCCCTATCGGTTTACGCCTTCTTTGCATGCATCCTCTGGTTCCGGTTCAGCCGCCTCGTCACGCAAAGCCGCGCGCCCGAGAAGGTTCATGCCCGCATCATCCAATTGAGCATGGGCGTCGGCGGACTTACCCTCGCGGCCGCCATTTTCGGCGTCGCAACCGGTCGCGAGTGGCATGCAATCGTGCGTAGCGCGGGCATCTGGGGTTTCCTGGTGCCGCTGTTTTGTACGGTATGTCATCGCATGCTGCCGTTTTTTACGGCCAGTGTGCAGGGCAATCATTTCCTCTGGCGACCGTGGTGGCTGTTGGCCGCGCTCGTCGGCGGCTCATGCCTCCATGGCTTGCTGGATTACTTTGCCGCAACACGCTGGCTATGGGTGGTCGACGGGCCGATGGCTTTTATTGGCTTCACCATCGTTTGGCGTTGGGGTTTGATTCAAAGCCTGCGCAACCGCCTGCTTGCAATGCTCCATTTAAGTTTCGTCTGGCTTGCCATCGGTTATACCCTGTCATTCGTGCAGTCATTGATGGCAAATGCAAATATTGCCGCGCTGGGCGCAGGCCCCATGCACGCGGTCTCCATCGGCTTTCTCGCCTCGATCACCATCGCCATGGTGACGCGTGTCACTTGCGGGCATTCCGGGCGCACATTGGCCGCTGATGGTGTGACCTGGGGACTGTTTCTGGCCTTTCAGTCGGTCGCCGTTGCGCGGGTTGCCGCTGAGATATTTCCGGCCCACTACGTCGGCTTCATCGTCTTCGCCGCGCTGGTTTGGTTCGGCTGCTTCGGCATTTGGGCGTGGCGCACTGCGCCGATCTATCTGTCCCCACGTCTGGACGGAGTGGCGGGGTAGATAGATAATGAAACTCAAGCACTGGTGCACCTTCCAGGTCATTTTATGCCTGTGAACCGCACCAGTGCTTGAGTTTGTCATTCTATTTTGGAAAACGAACCCGCGCAGGACTGTGCGAAGCACGACGAGGTCGGTGAAAACGCTTGCATCAATGCGCGCGCTTCGCTGAATACAATCAACGCGCCAGCTAGACTCGCCGCACCGACTGCGACTCGCGCGGCCAACAACAACGTCGCCACGCCGTGCGAATACCTGATGGTCGCGCCAGGCAAGACGCTGCGGATTCCATCACGCCGGGTTTGCGCACAAGGCGGCGGGTGCATTGGCATCGCCATGAAAGGGTTCGACGCAATCTGGAACGTCGGCGGCGCGCGTGAATTCGTGATGTTGCAGTTGCGTGGCGCTACGTGAGTGAGTTGGCGCCGGGGGGAGGCTGTGTTTTTGTCGCCATTTTTTAGTGCAGTGACTACAATGCGCAATGCCACGTAAAGCCATGAATAGGCGATTAAATTCCCGGAAATTATTTGGGGCGTTGGACGACACTAGAAGCATAACGGAGGTCGCACATGATCCGAGGTAGCTGTCTCTGCGGCGGAGTGAAATTCGAGTTTGAGCGCGTTGCTGGCCCGTTCGAACTCTGCCACTGCAACAAATGCCGCAAGGTCACGGGATCGGCTTACAGGGCAGGGCTGCTGGTGCAGGGGAAGGATTTCCGTCTGAGTGATGGAGAGAAACTGATAAAGACATTTGAGGCGCCGATCATTGAAGCCCCGCCCGCATACCGGCAATGCTTTTGTGGGCGCTGCGGATGTCCAGTGCCGGTCCCAGCGCACGACGATTCCTGGTTTGTGCCGGCGGGACTGCTCGATGATGATCCGAATGTAAAACCAGACAAACACATCTATGTTGAGTTCAAGGCGCCTTGGGACACGATCACAGATCAACTACCGCAAATGACAAAGCCACAAATACGCGCGCATCGGACGCGGGTATCGCCAACTGAAGCATGAGTGCCGTCCAACAATGCGCTCCAAGCGACGTCCCTCTCCCTGCGGGCTCGGGCCGCGCCTGAGCGCCGGCGTTAAACCGCGAGAAACACATCGTGAGCCCTCCCTTTTCAGCTCGTAATCGCGGCGTGCATCGCCAGATTGACAGCGCCTTTCCGCCATGCGCGCGCAAAATAAATAAATAGGGACAGACACGATTTACGTACGGCCCAATGTTCACGCCGCTAATTTCCCGCCTGATTACGCTTTTGTAAACCTGACGACAACGGCATCAAAGCTGCGCAGCACGACGCCTACGAAAGTTCATGCATCAGCGCGAGCGCTGCAGCGAACACAATCAGCGCACCAGCCTGATGCGTCGCACCAAGTGCCACCGGCACGTGTAACAACAGCGTCGCGACGCCGAGTGAAAATTGAATCCCCAAGCTGACGAGCAGACAATGCGCCGCCAGCCGCGCACCAGGCGAAACCGTTGATTTCATGGTCTTCCACCAGAGAAGCGGAATCAGTGTCGCCAGTGTCCATGCGATCATGCGGTGATCGAACTGGACGGTGGCCATGTTGCCAATGAAATTGGCGTACCACGGCTCGATCAAGAACATGTCCGGCGGCACGATGTGTCCGTGCATCAACGGGAACGTATTGTAGGCGAGGCCTGCACGCAATCCAGCGACCAGCCCGCCCGAGAGCACCATCAGAAAAACCAGGCCCGCGAGCCATTGTGAGAAGCGCGCCAGCGTTGCTGGTGCCTGCACCCTTGAACCACGCGGCGACAACAAATCGAGCGCGACCCAGAACTGCGCGGCGAAAATAACGAAGGCCAGGCCCAGATGCGCCGTCAGACGCAGATGGCTGACGCGTGGCTCATCCACCAGGCCGCTCTTGACCATGTACCAGCCCATTGCGCCCTGCAGCGCACCGAGCAGAAATATGCCGCCGAGCTTCCACGCCAGCGTGCCGCGTGCCGGGCCGCGCCACAGGAAATATACAAAGGGCACGAAGAACACGACCCCGATCAGACGTCCCAGCAGGCGATGGAAATACTCCCACCAGAAAATTCCCTTGAATTCCGCGACGCCCATATCGAAGTTGCGCAACTTGAATTCCGGCGTCAGTTGGTATTTCTGAAACATCGCTTGCCATTCGCCATCATTGAGTGGCGGTATCGTGCCGATGAACGGCTGCCATTCGACAATCGAGAGCCCCGAATGTGTGAGCCGGGTGACCCCGCCGACGACGACCATGGCGAACACCATTGCGCAACACAGCAGAAGCCACATCGCAATGGCGCGGTTCGTATGGGCTGTGGGCGCGGTAGGCATTGCGGTGCGGGCGTAAGCGTCAAGCATCACATTCGAATTGGTCATCGTACTCATATCTCACTTATCGGATTAATTTGACATCTGTATCGGCCAAAGTTCCACCCCTTTGCAGATGCCAGTTAATCACAGTGGAACTGTGCTTTTCTTAAGGCACATCAAGTAAATTCGGCACCCATCTCCCTACAGTGTGAGCACACACCGGAGCGATGCTTTCTACCGTGGCTCCGAGGAATTTTCTCAAGGAGAAAGCCATGTCCAAGAACAACAACATCGATACCACACCACACCAGGCCGAAGATCCCAACGAGCCGGTACCGCTGATGCAGCAGTTGCTGGACAACCCGTTCATTCTGCTTTTTCTCGGCGTGATGATTCCGATGATCGTCTACACGCTATGGGGCGTGATCGACATTTTAACCGTGCCACTTTCGAAGTAGGCATTCGTTGATCCATTCAAATTCAAGCACGCTTAACTAAGGGGAACGACCATGAGTGCAATATTGCCGCCGGCCGAACGACTGTGGTGGAAACATCCACTGGATCGCGTTGAAGGTACCTGGATCGTCATCTCACTGATCTGGTGCCTGATCATGTTTGCGATGATGGTCGGCTGGCACATCTGGGGGAAGCAAAACCTCTCGACAGAAACCTACAAAACGACGCCGGAGCAGTTTTCCATCAAGACGCAGGCGATGGTCGATAAATATACCGTGCGCACCGAGACGGCTGAAAAAATTCCGGTGGTGGCACCGCCAGCGGGCAGCGACGTTTATCTGATCGCACGTCTTTGGAGCTTTTGGCCGATCCTCGAACTTGAGAAAGACAAAACGTACCGCCTGCATCTCACCTCGATGGATTACAACCACGGGTTTTCGCTGCAGCCGGTCAATATCAACGTCCAGATCGTACCCGGCTATGAGCACGTCATAAAAATAACGCCGAACCAGTCGGGTACCTATTCGATCGTCTGTAACGAGTTCTGTGGCATCAACCATCACTCGATGGTTAGCCGACTCTACGTCAAGTGAGGTGGCCGAGATGACGACAACCACATACCGGACCTGCCCGCGCTCAGGGCTGCAATTCGAGTCCCAGGCTGAAAAACTGATGATCGTCAACGCCGTCACGGCTGTCGTGGCGTTACTGGTCGGCGGCGTGCTGGCAATTGGCATCGTGCTCACCCGCTGGCCGGCGGTTCACTGGCTGGCGGCAGATACTTTTTACATGGTGCTGACCGCCCACGGCATCGACATGCTGATCTTCTGGATCATCTTTTTTGAAGTGGCGGTACTGTATTTTTGTTCGTCCACGTTGTTACGTTGCCGAATCGCCACACCGAAAGTTGCCTGGGCCGCGTTCGCGCTGATGTTGATCGGCGCGGTAATGAACAACGTCGCTGTGTTCCAGGGAAGTTCCAGCGTGATGATGACGTCGTATGTGCCGATGATGGCAGCACCTGCTTTCTATCTGGGGCTAATCCTATTCGCGGTCGGCGCGCTCATTGCCACTTTCGTGTTCTTTGGCACGCTGGTGATTGCCAAGCGCGACAAAACGTACAAAGGCTCGGTTCCACTCG
>JANNRY010000087.1:0-12751 GCA_031401935.1 Betaproteobacteria bacterium
CGGTGCCGCGCGGCCAGCTGACAATGTTGCTGGGTCGCAATGGTGCCGGCAAGACCACGACGCTCAGGACGATCATGGGTTTGTGGCGCGCTTCGGCAGGTCGTATCACTTTCGCGGGAAGCGATATCACCGCGATGGATACGCCGCAGATTGCCGCACTGGAGATTGCGTACGTGCCCGAATCCATGGGCATTTTTTCCGACCTGACGGTGAGGGAAAACATGTTGCTCGCCGCACGCAGCGCTAAACGCGCAGGCGATATGGACGACAAGCGACTGAAGTGGATTTTTTCGCTGTTCCCGGCCGTGGAAAAATTCTGGACTCACCCGGCAGGAAAACTCTCTGGAGGCCAGAAGCAAATGCTCGCCGTAGCGCGCGCCATTATCGAGCCGCGCGAACTGCTGATCGTCGATGAGCCGAGCAAGGGGCTCGCACCTGCGATCATCAACAATATGATCGATGCCTTCGCCGAATTGAAACGCGGCGGGGTGACGATTTTGCTGGTGGAACAGAACATTAATTTCGCCAAGCGGCTCGGCGACACGGTGGCGGTGATGGATAACGGACGCGTGGTTCACAGCGGTTCCATGAAGGCGCTTGCCGAAGACGAAAATTTGCAACGCACTTTGCTGGGATTGTCGCTATGAAGCAAATCGATTTTGACTGGAAACCACTTGCCCTGGTACCGGTGCTGGCTTTGCTCGCGTTGCCGCTGGTGGGCTCTGGCTCCACCTGGTTGACACTTACCGTGGCGGGTCTTGCAATGGGAATGATCATTTTCATCATCGCGTCGGGTCTTACATTGGTGTTTGGTCTGATGGACGTGCTCAATTTTGGCCACGGTGTTTTTATTGCACTGGGGGCATTCGTCGCCACAAGCGTGCTCGGTGCGATGGGCGACTGGACCGGATCGCAGGAGCTCTGGCGCAACCTCGTCGCGGTGATTCCCGCGATGCTGGTGGCAATGCTGGTCGCGGGCGCCGTCGGCCTCGCTTTCGAGCGTTTCATTGTGCGGCCAGTCTATGGACAACATCTGAAACAGATCCTCATCACCATGGGCGGCATGATCATCGGCGAGGAACTTATCAAGGTGATCTGGGGCTCGCAGCAAATTCCGTTACCGTTACCCGAAGGCATGCGCGGATCGTTATTGGTCGGCGATGCCGCGATTGAAAAATTTCGCCTGGTTGCCGTTGTCGTTGGGCTGGCCGTATTTGGTGGTCTGGCATGGGTGTTGGGTCGCACCAAGATCGGCTTGCTGATTCGCGCCGGCGTGCAGGATCGCGAAATGGTGGAGTCGCTCGGTTATCGTATCCGTCGCCTTTTTATCGGTGTATTTGTCGTCGGCAGTGCGTTGGCTGGGTTGGGTGGCGTGATGTGGGGCATGTACCAGCAGAACGTGACGCCGCAAATGGGCGCTCAGGTGAATGTACTCATCTTTATTGTCATCATCATTGGTGGGCTGGGATCGACGGGTGGCGCGCTGATCGGCGCGTTGCTGGTGGGTCTGATGGCCAATTACACTGGTTTCCTGGCACCGAAGGTCGCGCTGTTTTCAAATATCGCACTGATGGCGGTGGTGCTGCTCTGGCGGCCACAAGGCGTGTATCCGGTCACGAACAGATGAGCAGGTAATGATCAATCGCATAATCTCCCATGACCTGCCGCGCAGCCGTGCGCTGGCGATACTGCTCGTAATTTTGCTGTTGGCGCTGGCATTTGCGCCATTCCTGTTTCCCGGCGTGAAGTCGCTGGGCGTAGCCGCCAAAGTGCTGGTCTTTCTGGTGCTGGTGGCGAGCTTTGACCTGCTGCTCGGTTACGCCGGCATCGTCAGTTTTGCTCACACCATGTTTTTCGGCATTGGCGCTTACGGCATCGCCATTGCCAGTTCGCGCTATGGCCCGACCTGGGAGGCAGTCGCCATCGGTATTGGTGGCTCACTCATGTTGTCGTTTGTGCTGGCGCTGGCAGTGGGGCTATTTTCGCTGCGGGTGCGTGCAATCTTTTTCGCCATGATTACGCTCGCCGTCGCATCCGCGTTTCAGACGCTGGCATCGCAAATGTCGGACATCACCGGCGGCGATGACGGGTTGAACTTCAAGCTCCCCGATCTGATATCCGGCGGCTTTGTGCTCATGGATGAGAAATTTCTTGGCGCTACCATCGATGGCAGGCTGATCTGTTACTACTTGTTGTTTGTCATGGCACTGGTTCTGCTGCTGGCCATGCTGCGGATTGTCAATTCACCGTTTGGCCGGGTATTGCAGGCGATACGGGAGAATGAATTTCGCGCCGAAGCCATCGGTTATCGCGTCGTGGTCTACCGTACCGCTGCCAGTGTGCTATCGGCATTGTTCGCAACCCTCGCCGGCGTGATGCTCGCACTGTGGCTTCGTTATAGCGGTCCCGATACGTCGCTATCGTTTGAAATCATGATAGACGTGCTGTTGATCGTGGTGATCGGTGGCATGGGAACCATCTATGGCGCTGCCATCGGCGCCGCGTTATTCGTCGTCTCGCAAAGCTACTTGCAGGATTTGCTTCGGCTTGCCAGTGAGGCGACCAGCAGTCTGCCGTGGCTGTCAGCCGTACTGTCGCCGGATCGCTGGTTGCTTTGGCTGGGCGTGCTATTTGTGTTGTCGGTCTACTATTTTCCAAACGGCATCGTCGGTAAGCTTCGCGCGTTGGACGCGAAGAAATTCGGCAAATAAAAGCCGGAGCCTGCACGATGAACATCGCGCAATTACTGCTGCGAAGCGCTACTGTCTATCCGAACAGACCGGCAGTTTTCCTCGGCGAGCGCAGTCTGTTCGACTACCGCACGCTTGCAGCGCGAGCAGCCAGTATCGGAGGCTATTTGCGCAATACGCTGGGCTTGGCACCGGGCGAGCGGGTCGCGGCGTTCATGACCAATTGCCCTGAATATCTCGAAGTGCTGTATGGCATCTGGTGGGCAGGGCTGGTCGCCGTGCCGGTCAATGCCAAGCTACATCCGCGCGAGATGGCTTACATCCTCGGCAATGCCGAAGCCTCTTGCCTGTTTGTCAGTGGCGATTGTGCCGCAGATGTCATCCCCTTGCTAGATGATGTTCGCAGCGTAAAGCGCGCCATCATTCCGGGTACCGCCGACTATGCAGTGGTTGTTGCCAGCCCGCCAATCGGCCTTCAGCAACGCGCCGCCGATGATCTCGCCTGGCTGTTTTACACGTCTGGCACTACGGGTCATCCCAAGGGCGTGATGCAGACGCATCGCAACCTGTTGGCGATGACGACCTGTTATTTCAGTGATGTCGACCCGGTCGATCTGGCTGACGCCATCGTCTATGCCGCACCGATTTCGCATGGCGCAGGTCTATACAACTTCGCGTATGTGTTGAAGGCGGCGCGCCACGTGGTGCCCGAATCCGGTGGTTTCGATGTGGCCGAACTCACCATGCTGGCTTCACGTGTTGGCAGGCTGTCGATGTTTGCTGCACCGACGATGGTAAAGCGTCTCGTCGAACACGTCGCCGCCAGCGGCGCCGATCCGGCCGGATTCAAGACCATTGTCTATGGCGGCGGCCCGATGTACGTTGAAGACATCCGCCAGGCGCTGAATGTGATGGGCAATCGCTTCGTACAAATTTACGGCCAGGGTGAATGCCCGATGTGCATCACGTCGTTATCACGCGAGCAGTTGGCCGACCGCTCGAATCCCTATTGGCAGGAACGCATCGCCTCGGTCGGCGTGGCGCAATCGCTGGTGGAAGTCTGCGTGACGGACGCTGCCGGCAAACCGCTGCCGTTTGGTGAGATCGGTGAAATCCTCACGCGCGGCGATCCGGTGATGGCTGGTTACTGGCGCAACCCCGAGTCCACAGCGAAAACCATTCGCGATGGCTGGCTGTGGACCGGTGACTTGGGTAGTCTTGACGCCGAAGGTTTCTTGACGCTAAAAGATCGCTCCAAAGACGTGATCATTTCCGGCGGCTCAAATATCTATCCGCGCGAAGTCGAGGAAGTGTTGCTGAAGCATCCCGCCGTGCGCGAGGTATCGGTAGTTGGCCGCGCAGATCCTGAATGGGGCGAGGTGGTGGTGGCGTTTGTCGTCGGCACCGGCACCAACGCTGCCCAGCTTGATGCACTGTGCCTGGAACACATCGCACGCTTCAAGCGCCCGAAGGCATATCACTTTCTCGACGCACTGCCGAAGAACAACTATGGCAAGGTACTCAAAACCGAGTTGCGTAAACATTTCCAAACAACTGACGGGAGCAAGTCATGAATCCACCACCTGCTGGACGCCGCGCGCTCATCACGGGATCGTTTCAGGGCATCGGCCTCGCCATCGCCGAGGCGCTCGCCGCTGAAAGATGCCATGTGGTGCTACATGGCCTCGCCACCCTGGCGCAACAGGAAACGGCGCGAGACGCTGTGCTCGCTGCCGGTGCGCTTTCGGTCACCAGCCATACCCATGATTTGTCCAGCGCCAGCGAAGTGGAACAACTCATGGCGGCGGTATTGGCCGATGGACCGCTCGACATCCTCGTCAACAACGCTGGCATACAGCAGACCGCGCCGCTGGCCGAATTGCCCGCGCCGGTCTGGGATCGCATCATCGCCATCAATCTTTCGGCCGCCTTTCACACCATGAAAGCCGCGATGCCTGGCATGGCCGCACGCGGTTATGGCCGCGTGATAAACATCGCTTCGGTGCACGGGCTGGTGGCGTCGGTGAACAAGGCACCTTATGTCGCGGCGAAATTCGGATTGGTCGGCCTCTCTAAAGTAGCCGCGCTTGAATATGCCAGTGCAGGCAGCCGCGAGCAGGGCGGTGTCACGGTCAACTGTATCTGTCCCGGCTGGACTGAGACGGCGATCATCGAACCGCAAATAGTGGCGCGCGCGGCAAATTTCGGCGGTGACCGCGAAGCCGGTGTTCGCGACCTGCTCCGCGAAAAGCAACCCAGCCAGCGCACGTCAACGCCAGCCGAAATCGGCCAACTCGCCGCATGGCTGTGTCATCCAATCGCGCACAACATCACCGGTACTGCGATACCAATCGAGGGCGGCTGGACTAGTCAATAGTGTTCGCACCGCACATTTCGGCTGCTTATTTTTATGGCCGCTGTCGCGTCGCCGCGCGTCCGCCAAGGATGAGCTGCGCTTGGGCTATAACACGGTCGTAGGTGGCTTTCGCGTCGCGTTTGCAAGCGCCACGATCAGCAGCAGGCATCTGGTCGCACTCTCGCAACCATTCTTTGTAGCCGCCACCGGCCTCGCGGATGGCGGTACGGTATTTTTGTTGTGATGTTGTGTCTTCGGTTGCGCCCCTCGCCAGCGAACGCTCGTCGCTATCGAGCGAGCCGTGTGAAAAAGGTGCTGCAGCAAGCAGCGCCAGTACGAAAGCGGCGTGGCTTGTCGATTTCATACGGCATTTGTTTAATATGTTCATGTTTGCGCCCCGAGTTTGTTTGGGCAGCACAGACATGTCGCTAGCCTTACCGTTATTTCAGCATGTTGCCGCGCCGGCGTTTGTGGGGCGAACCCTGAGACCTTTGTAGGCGATAGCTGATACTTCAGCGTAGTGGTAGTCAGTCGTGAATCAAGCACTGGCGCGGTGTCTGGAGGCATTTGGGTCCGGGAGCGCCGCCAGTGCTGGTGCTTCAATTCAGGCTTGGCGGGCGATCGATGAACCGGTGTCGTCACCCGATAAAGCGCGGCTCCGCAAGCGACCACGAAACGTCAACACAGCCGCGCTCTACTTCGCCGTCCAGGAATCCTTCAACGTCACCGCGCGATTGAATTTCGGATTGCCGGGTGTGGAGTCAACACGATCCGCCACGAAATAGCCATGCCGCTCGAACTGAAACCGTTCCTCTGGTTTCGCATCTTTTAGCGACCGTTCGAGATACGCCGTGATGATGCGTTTCGAATCCGGGTTGAGATCAAGCAGGTAATCGCCGCTTTCACGTCCAGGGTAGCGCGTTTTGAAGAGGCGGTCGTACAGGCGGACTTCAGCAGCATACGCACCCTTGGCGCACACCCAGTGGATATTGCCTTTGACTTTGTAGGTGTCACTGCCGGGAGTGCCGGATTTGCTGTCGGGGAAATATTCGGCAGTCACTTTGGTGATATTTCCCGCAGCATCTTTTTCGAATCCGGTGCATTGAATCACGAAGCCGTAGCGCAGCCGCACTTTGTTGCCAGGCTGATCGTTTGCTGGCGGATAAAGCCGGAAAAACCCTTTTTGCGGCGATTCCTGAAAATCTTCACGCTCAATCCACAGCTCTGCCGAGAACGGCACTTCGCGTTTGCCGAGCTCAGGCTTTTGCGGATGATTCGGTGCGAAGCACGCTTCAGATTGTCCGGCAGGATAATTGGTAATGACGAGTTTTAACGGATCCAGCACCGCGGTGCGGCGCGGCGCAACGTCATTTAAATGTTCACGCACGCAATCTTCGAGCAGGCTGTAATCAATCCAGCTATCTGCCTTTGATACGCCGCTGCGCTCCATCATGAGTCGGATGCCTTCAGGCGTATAGCCACGGCGGCGCGCGCCGGCAATCGTCGGCAGACGCGGGTCATCCCAATCCTCCACATACTTCTCGGTGACGAGTTGATTCAGGTAGCGCTTGCTCAGGACGATGTAGGTGAGATTGAGCCTCGAAAACTCATATTGGCGTGGCAGTGGATCGGCCAGAAAACCAGCATCGCGAATGTGTTCCAGCAGCCAGTCGTAGTAAGGGCGCTGATCCTCGAATTCGAGAGTGCAAATCGAATGCGTAATCTGTTCCAGTGCATCCTCGATTGGGTGAGCGTAGCTGTAGAGCGGATAGATGCACCATTTGTCACCGGTGCGGTGGTGATGCGCGCGCTTAATGCGGTACATCGCCGGATCGCGCAGATTGATGTTGGGCGACTCCATATCGATCTTCGCGCGCAACACATGCGCGCCATCGGCATGTTTGCCGTCGCGCATTTGACGAAACAGCGCCAGATTTTCAGCGATGGTTCGACTGCGGAACGGTGAATCTTTGCCTTTTTCAGTCAGCGTGCCGCGATACTCGCGCATTTCTTCAGCGGTCAGGCTATCGACGTACGCGTGACCTTTTTCGATCAGGCATTCGGCAAACGCGTACATCCAATCAAAATAATCAGATGCGAAGTAGAGATTGCTCTCGCCATCTTTTTCATAATCAAAACCCAGCCAATGCACGCTGTCGAGAATGGCATCGACAAATTCCTGTTCTTCCTTTGCCGGATTGGTGTCATCAAAACGCAGGTGGCAACGCCCGCCGTAATCGCGCGCCAGCCCGAAATTGAGGCAGATCGATTTGGCATGGCCGATATGCAGGTAGCCATTCGGCTCAGGCGGAAAGCGCGTGCGAATGCTGGCGTGATCGACTTGTCCCTTGGCGTGGTCGCCATTCAATCCCGGTTTGCCTGCCCACTTGCGGAGGCTAAATTTATTCGCGGCAAGATCGGCATCGATGATGTTGCGGATGAAGTTGGTCGCGGGCGTGGGGGCTGCTTGCGCTGCGTTTTTCTTGGGATCAAGGCCGTTGGACATGAACTGCTTTGGTAAGATTCGTTGAATCTCAATTTTCTCATAGGCGGAGTGACTATGCGTCGCGTGAACATGCTCGTTTCAGTCTTGTCTTGTGGCGTCCTGCTTGTAGGCTGCGCGTCAACATTCGATCTGCAAGGCCATCGCGGCGCGCGCGGGCTCATGCCTGAAAATACGCTGCCCGCGTTTGCCAAAGCGCTGGAAATCGGCGTCACCACGCTGGAGCTCGATACCAATGTCACCAAAGATGGCATCGTCGTCATCACGCACGATCCGAGGCTAAATCCAGACCTGGTGCGCCTTCCGGACGGAAAGTGGCTCGAAACGCCCGCAAATACTGGGCCTTCTGTTTTTTCTCTCACTTATGCCGAATTGCAGCGATACGACGTGGGCCGACTAAAGCCCGGCACCAAATACGCTGAGCGCTATCCCGAGCAGCAATCTGTCGATGGCACGCGCATTCCCAGGCTCGCCGATTTGTTCGCGCTGGTTCGACAAACCGGCAACGAACGTGTGCGCTTCAATATCGAAACCAAACTCTCTCCATTCGAGCGCGACGCCACCCCCAGCCCGGAAGCGTTTGTCGAAGCGCTGCTCGGCGTCATCACCGCCGAGAAAATGCGCAGTCGCGTCACGCTTCAGAGCTTCGACTGGCGCACGCTGAAAATCGTGCAGCAACGCGCACCTGACATCCCGACCGTCTATCTTTCAGCCCAGCAGAAATTTCTGGATACGATCAACGCCGACGGTCGCGAAGGCTCCGCGTGGACGGCCAGCTTGAATGTGCGCGAATTTGGCGGCTCGGTCGCGCGCATGGTGAAGGCGGCGGGAGGCGTCAATTGGTCGCCCCATTTTGCGGATGTTGATCAGGCGAAAATCGAGGACGCACAGCGCATCGGCTTGAAGGTGGTGGTGTGGACAGTGAATCTGGAAAAAGATATTGAGCGCATGCTCGACTGGAAAGTGGACGGCATCATCAGTGATTACCCGAATCGGGTACGGGACGCGATGAAGAAGAGAGCGATGAAATTGCCAGGTTGAATTTTTGAATTAGGAATTCATATGGGCGATGAAGTTTTTTGGAGGTGACTGGCTAGTACCGACCCGTTGCAGCCTGCCGGACTGCCACAAGCGGACAGCCAATAGCGCCCCTAAGCGATTCTTGGATTTGTCGAGGCGCACTCAAAAGCCAGCCGAACGTAATGTGCCACAAACGCCAAAACAAAACCCCGCCGAAGCGGGGCTGTGTGGGTGATGTTTAGTTAGACTTTTCTGCGCCTGATAAATCCAAGTCCGGCTAGACCGAGGCCGAGAAGAGCGAGGGAAGCAGGTTCGGGAACGGATGTAACATACGCATGGTTGTCTGTCTCGAAAGCATTTTGGCTAGCCGAAAATCTAATCTGCGTTATCGCAGGACCGCCATTGGTGAAGATGTTTAGATACGATGTAGTTGTCCAATTATTGTCCATCAAAGGGGGCTGAAATCTTTCTCGCCCAAAACTATCCAGAAGGGTAGTGCCACTGTAAAAGCTCACACTATTCCATGGGTTTACGTCTGGTGAACCCCACAGAAAACCATAATATGAGATCCCAGATAAAAAATTCACAATTCCTGTTTGACCCGCTTGAATAGACCAGAAATTATCTGTTGACCCTACGGGACGAGCTGCAACACCAGAAATCCCTGAGGTTGTTGTGTTGAACAACTCACCACCTGAGAATGAAGCAATTCCGATAGAAAACGAAGTTAACGGATTTTGGACCGGACCAGAATTGTTGGGGGTCGAAGTGCCGAAGTTGATGGTAGTTGCCCCACCTTGCGAGCTTGTTGGCCCGCCAGTCAGTGAATACATTAGGGTGGCTGAAGCCGAGAATGTGGTTGTTACAAGAGCAACACCAAAGGCTACTCTCAGAAGTGACTTTTTCATCGTGTGTTCTCCATTGGACTACAGGCGCAAAGTGCTCGTTCTTGTTTATGCAGCAATAATCACGCCAAAAACATTTATTTGTTATTTATCAATATTTTAAGTTCTAAGCCTTTGATCTGAGAGGATCAATTGCAAAGATTTCCGACATTTTTTAGGCGTTTTTTCAGCGATTGTTGAGGAATTTCAGGGACGAAATCAACGCTAAGCACAGCAAGCGATGAAAACGCGCAGTGCAAGAAAAACCGACACCCATGTTGGATACCACTCACCGATAAGGCCACGCCGGACAATGCAAACGGCGCCTAGACCGGTGCCATACCGACCCGGACAAACACGCAACCGTGGCCCACAGGAAATTTGATTTTGCGCGGAATCATTGCAATGTTGAATGACCGCGATCGGGAGAGTCTGCGAGGGACGGCTCCTGGCAGAGACGAGCCTACGAAGTGTAAGCCTGCTGCCGACCCATCGCTGCCCTTCAATCATGCAGACCTTTGTACTGCCACAAGTTGGGAGCGCACCGGAGCAGACAGCGCAGGCAGAACCTATTGCCAACAGGCTATGGCAACACCAATCCCGACCTTGCCTTCGTTGCAGAGATATCCGAAGAGTTCACACTCCCCGAGGCATTCACGTCAAACTCGAAATTTGAGCCAGTGGTAGTTTGACCGGAACGCGCTTTCACGCCGCTTATATCACTTGAGTTTACCGACCGCGTGCCATTCACATCGCCGACCAGAAAACCCAGCGACGCGGAGAACGGCGTAACAATACCGTTCACATCGGTCAGCGTAAGGGTTACTCGGCTGTTGTCGGGGACTGCGGTGAGTGTCACCATAACATCGTTGGCAGAGTTTACTGCCGAGGTAGAGCCGATTGTAGCGGTCGCGCTACCAGTTGCCGTGACTGCATTGTTGAACTGGAAGACAATGACGTGCCCAGTGCCAATACTACGCGGTTCAACGCTGACATCGCCAGTACTGGCGACGGTGCGATCGATCGGAAAGTCGAAGATTTTTCCCGCCCCGTGCGCCTTGCGAGACTTCACGGCGAGAAGGCGTAGCGGAGCTGATGGCGCAGGCAAAACGTAAGCAATATCCGACGGCAGGCTGTCTCCCGCTGCGCTATTTGCTTGTACCGAACAAGCATGGAACTTGCCATTTGTCAGACCGCCGACGCTGATTGGCGAACTGCCAGCGGTGGCTTGCGACGTTGCGACGATCGATTCCTGTCTGCAAGTTGCGGTATAGCCGGTAACCAGAATCGTGCTTCGACCGAGAGGTGGTGTAAAAAAAACTGCGGCCTGCGCGTTTCCGGCGACAGCCGGACGGATGATTGGTGCGCTTGGAACCGTTCGCGAAGTGCGGTTAAGAAACGACCGGTAAAAAATGTCGGCATTGGAGTTTGCACCCACCTGCAACAGATCCGGGCGGCCATCGCCGTCGAAGTCCACTACTTGCACAGGGCCACGATTGGAGCCGGCTGGCATAGCCGTGCCAGGTATGCCGAACCAGAAACCGCCGCCTTGATTCACCCAGTAACGAACGGTGGTGTCGTCCCAGCCGTTGGTATCGCAATAAAGATCCTCCCAGCCATCGCCATTGAAATCCGCAATGCGCATCGTGGTGCAATACGGGCCGGAAGCACGCGATACGGAAGGACCAAGTCTCGCTGTCGTCTCATCCGCGAACACACCACCACCTTTATTGATCAACACCTGTAGACCGAAGCCCGCAAATTCCGCTGGGTTGTAATACTGTGACATGAGGATCAAGTCCGGACGACCATCACGATTGACGTCGAGGACAGTGATGCCAAGCACAATTGTGTTGGCGGTGCCAAAAGGCCCGGTCGGCAGGATCGTGCGTGGCCTGGTAGTGAAGTCACCAGATCCGTTGTTGAAATAGACGACACTGTTGAGGCTGGCATTCGGATTCGTCGCACCCAACACCAGGTCCTTAGCCCCATCCCCATCGACGTCCACGATGGCGCAAGCAAGGAAGGTTTCATCTATCGAATTGTTCGGGCGACGAATGATCGTGGCGGGCAGCCCGGACCTCGACTGAACAAATGTTCCGTCGCCATTTCCAAGCAGCAGGTATGGCCCCACCTTTCCATCGAGATTGCCGACATAAATATCGAGGTTTCCATCGCCGTTGACATCGCCGCTGCACGCGGAGTGCGAGAAGTCCGGCTCCTGCGGAAGATTTGATGATCGGTCACTATAGGTCCCATCCGGGTTGGATAGCAGGAGAAGATTCGTCTCGCCATCAAATGGCGCCGCATCGTAGCCTGTTGCTGCGACGAAAATGTCGGCGCGCCCATCGCCGTTAAAATCGCCACTAACGAACCGGTTCGGATGTTCCAAGCTCGGCAATGCGTCGGCGCCAAACAGTTGCCGGGTAATATCAAGTACGGAACCGTCCGACTGCGGGCGGAGAATGCGGCAAGGCCGCTTGGCCCTTGGGTCGGGCGGATAGCTGCCATGGCAAGCGATGAAATCAGGCCGCCCGTTTCCCTGAAGGTCTACTGACCATGACAAAAGGATCGGCGACTGAACACCGGGTGAATTGAACGGGCGTATGGTCGGATCGGAAGAAACGGCGCCCCCGGGTCCAATTTGCGAGCTAGGACCAATGAACGTGAGCGGTGACTCGCCTTGGGCGTATGCCGGTTTGCAAAAATGCGATGCAGCGACTGACATGATCACGCAGCCAATCCAGACTCGCCGAGAAATTGTGCAAAGCACAATGTTCATGGTTCCACCTCCCCAGCCACGATTGTATCAACCTGTAGCCGCTTTGAAAGTGCAGAAATAAGTTTCCCGCGCGTACCAAATTTCTTGTGGACTGACCGTCACATCCATTTCACCATGCCGCGGGACGGGACACCTCGAATTGGAGGACCACAATTTCGTTCGGTGCGATAGAGTTGCCTAGAATGGGTATAGGAATCTCAAACACCCTTTTTCAAGAATCCTGAATGTGTCCGATGACACACGAGCGGTCAAACGTGCGGCCATTCGCCGAAAACTCGCGTTATTCTCAACCTCGCCCGACGTAAGGCATTTGTTTGTCACCCCATCCGCGCGCTTGCGCGAGCGCTGGCCGCACGCGAACGTCCGCTTCGGAGCAATTTTGGCAGCGTGTTTGAATTTCCGCTTGTGGCCGAATTGAGTCACTCAATTCTAAGCACACTTTCGACCCACTCCAGCCGTTCAGCTTTCTCGGAAGCGGACTTCAATGGCGACGTTAAGGGTTGCTGCGCTTGGTTT
>JANNRY010000088.1:0-7686 GCA_031401935.1 Betaproteobacteria bacterium
CCATTTGTGGTCTATTGGGCGGTTTACTTTTTTATTATAGCGACACCGCCGTTGCTGCCTTGGCGGCGCATGCGCCCAGTGCGATAATTCGTCATATCCATAGGAGCGCAAAAATGAATGCCCCGGACGCCTTTCTGGCTCGCGACACCGCCATTTCCCAACACGCCGATCGCTTGAATGACCAGGTGATCGCTTGGCGGCGCGATCTGCACGCCAATCCGGAATTGGGAAATCGCGAATTTCGCACCGGCAAACTGGTGGCGGAGCACCTGCGGAAACTCGGATTTGACGAAGTCAAAGAACAAGTTGCCCACACCGGTGTCGTCGGCGTAATGAACGGGTCCAAGCCCGGCCCGTGCGTGGCCTTGCGCGCGGACATGGATGGTTTGCCCGTCGTTGAAGAAACCGATGTGCCTTTCAAGAGTCAGGTGCGCACTATATGGAATGGTGCGGAAGCCGGCGTAATGCACGCCTGCGGGCACGATACCCACGTCGCCATCCTGATGGGCGTCGCGGAAATGCTTTCGCAAATGCGCGATGACATTCATGGCTCTGTGAAATTCATCTTCCAGCCCGCCGAGGAAATGCCGCCGATTGGCGAAGAGGGCGGCGCCAAGCTGATGATCGAACAAGGCTGCATGCAAAATCCGAAAGTTGATGCAATTTTTGGCCTGCACATCACGTCCAAAATGCATACCAACACCATTGGCTATCGCGTGGGTCCGCTGATGGCGAGTGCTGATCAATTCCGTATTTTCATTCGCGGTAACCAAACCCACGGCGCACAGCCCTGGAGTGGCGTAGACCCTATCGTGGTCGGCGCGCAAGTGGTGCTGGGTTTGCAGACAATCGTATCGCGAAAGATGAATTTGACTGAGGAGCCATCGGTAGTCACGGTGGGATCATTTCAAGCAGGCAATCGCTCCAACATCATTCCCGATGAAGCGAAGATGGAAGGCACCATTCGCACGTTTGACGAAAAACATCGCGAAGAAATTCACCAGTTCGTCGCAAAGATCACGACCATGATCGCCGAATCCGGCGGTGCCAAGGCGCATGTGCATATTGCCAAAGGCTACCCCGTGACGGTTAACGACGAAGCGCTGACCAATTGGGCGGTACCGGTGTTAAAACGCATTGCGACCGAAGCCAGCGTGGGCGTTTGCCCCAAGACCTGCGGCGCTGAGGATTTTGCGTACTACCAGCAAGCAGTGCCCGGCGTGTTTTTCTTCATCGGTTGTACGCCACGTGACCAGGACTGCAAATATGCGCCATCGAATCACAGCCCACGTTTTTACGTCGATGAGAGCGGTTTGAAAGTGGGCGTGAAAACACTTGCGGCATTGGCACTTGACTGGCTATCGGCGAATGCCAAAAACACCTGAACCGGCGTAAAATAACGTTTCGCCGATTTGATTCAGCTTGCGGGCGACGGATTCAAGAGGATTCGAAATACGGCTAAAGCGAAACAGTGATTTTTTGCAAGACGAAAAACCTGTTTGCCAACAGCTATTGGTAAACAGGTTTTTTTGTTTTGGGGCTGCGTTCAAATAAACGAAGCGGCCCAAATAAAACGCACAAGAACATATAAATATCATGGACCATTCTTTCTCGACCCGCCCCGCACGTACGCGTTCACTCATGGACGCGCTGGCGCAACGCATTCTCGTGCTCGACGGTGCGATGGGTACCATGATCCAGCGTTACCGGCTGACGGAACTTGAGTATCGTGGCGACCGATTCGCCTCCTGGAAAAGTGATTTGCGTGGCAACAATGATTTGCTGACGTTGACGCGCCCACAAGTGATCCGCGAGATCCACGGCCAGTATCTCGCAGCGGGTGCGGATATTCTCGAAACTAATACGTTCAATTCCACCACCGTCTCCATGGCCGATTACCACATGGAGTCGCTGGCCTATGAGTTGAATTTTGAGGGTGCCAAGCTGGCACGCGAAGTCGCCGATGCGCAGACGTTGGCGACACCGACCCGGCCGCGATTTGTCGCCGGCGTGTTGGGGCCAATGAACCGCACGCTGTCGCTATCGCCGGATGTGAACGATCCCGGATTTCGCGCAGTGAATTTCGACGAAGTTAAAGACGCCTATCGCGAAGCCACTCGCGGACTGATCGATGGCGGCGCGGACATCTTGCTGGTTGAAACCATTTTCGACACGCTCAATAGCAAGGCTGCAATATTTGCGATTGAAGAAGAATTCGACGCGCGTGGGCTGACCGCCGAAATGCGTTTGCCGATCATGATTTCCGGCACGATCACCGATGCATCAGGCCGCACGTTGTCGGGCCAAGTAGTGGAAGCTTTCTATAATTCCGTGCGCCACGCCAATCCGATCTCCATCGGATTCAACTGTGCGCTGGGCGCGAAAGAGTTGCGCCCGCACATCGAGGAGCTGGCACGCATTGCTGACTGCCGCGTCTCCGCGCACCCGAATGCTGGTTTGCCCAACGCGATGGCTGAGTATGATGAGTTGGCCTCCGAAACGGCGGCGTTCATTCGCGAATGGGCAACCAGCGGCTGGTTAAATATCACGGGTGGTTGCTGCGGTACCACACCGGAACACATCAAGGCAATCGCTGAAATCGTCGCACCGTTCACGCCGCGCACAGTCCCCGAGCTTGAGAAGCGCTTGCGCCTGTCTGGCCTGGAGCCAGTCAATATCGGCGACGATTCCCTGTTTGTGAACGTCGGTGAACGGACCAACGTCACTGGCTCACGCGCATTCGCGAAGCTGATCCTGAATGGCGACTACGACGCGGCGCTCACGGTTGCCCGCCAGCAAGTCGAAAGCGGTGCGCAGGTGATCGACATCAACATGGACGAAGCGATGCTCGACTCGCAGGCGGCCATGACCAGGTTCATGAACCTGATCGCCAGCGAACCCGATATTTCGCGCGTACCCATCATGATCGACAGCTCGAAGTGGAGCGTGATCGAGGCGGGTCTGAAATGCGTGCAGGGCAAGGCCATCGTCAATTCCATTTCGATGAAGGAAGGTATTCCCGAGTTCATCAAGCACGCCAAACTCTGCCGTCGTTATGGCGCCGCTGCAATCGTGATGGCCTTTGACGAAAAGGGTCAGGCCGACAGCTATGAACGCAAAATCGAAATCTGCGCGCGCTCATACAAGATCCTGACCGAGGAAGTCGGCTTTCCTGCCGAGGACATCATCTTTGACCCCAACATCTTTGCTGTCGCCACCGGGATTGAAGAACATGCGAACTACGGCATGGATTTCATCCGCGCCACCGAATGGATACGCAAGAATCTGCCGTATGCCAAGGTAAGTGGCGGCGTATCGAACGTGTCGTTTTCGTTCCGTGGCAATGACCCGGTGCGTGAAGCGATTCACACTGCATTTTTGTATCACGCCGGTAAAGTGGGCATGACGATGGGAATCGTCAATGCAGGGCAACTTGGTGTGTATGACGACATCCCGAAAGAGCTGCTTGAATGCGTTGAGGACGTGCTGTTCAATCGCCGTAATGACGCGACCGAACGACTGGTTGAATTCGCGGATCGCTTCAAGGGACAGAAGAAGGAGCAGATTGAAGATTTGGCGTGGCGCAGCGAGCCCGTCGGCAAGCGCCTCACGCATGCGCTCGTACGCGGCATCACCGAATACATTGTCGTCGATACCGAGGAATCGCGCTTGCAGATAAAGGCGGCGGGAGGACGCCCGATCAACGTGATCGAAGGCCCGCTGATGGATGGCATGGGTGTGGTCGGCGATTTGTTTGGTGCGGGCAAGATGTTCCTGCCGCAGGTGGTGAAATCGGCACGTGTGATGAAACAGGCGGTTGCGCATTTGATTCCGTTCATCGAAGAAGAAAAGCGCCTGTTGGGCTCGGAGAATTCGAAGGCCAAGGGCAAAGTCGTGATGGCCACGGTCAAAGGTGACGTGCACGACATCGGCAAGAATATCGTCGGCGTAGTCATGCAATGCAATAACTACGATGTGGTTGATCTGGGTGTAATGGTGTCGTGCGAGCGGATTCTCGACGCAGCCATCAAGGAGAAAGCCGACATCATCGGCCTCTCCGGGTTGATCACGCCTTCGCTGGAAGAGATGAGCCATGTGGCCAAGGAAATGGAGCGGCTCGGCTTCACAATTCCGCTGTTGATCGGCGGCGCAACCACCTCGCGCACGCACACGGCGGTGAAAATCGAACCCTTCTATCGCGGCCCGATTGTGTGGGTACCCGATGCCTCACGCGCCGTCGGCGTTTGCAGCAATCTCTTGTCCGATGACCTCAAGGAAAACTACGTCGCCAGCGTGCGTGAAGACTATGTGAAGGTGCGCGAGCAGCACGCGAATAAAAAGGGCGTGAAACTCGTCACGCTCGCGGCGGCAAGGAGTAACGCGGCCAAAATTGACTGGTCAAACTATCAACCGCCAGTGCCGTCGTTCATCGGCGTCAAGGCACTGTCGAACACTCCGCTCGAAGAATTGGTGCCATTCATCGATTGGGGCCCATTCTTTCAAACCTGGGATTTGTGGGGAACGTACCCGCAGATTCTCGAAGACGCCACTGTCGGCGAGGCGGCACGCGAAGTGTTTGCCAATGCGCAGATCATGCTGAAACAGATCGTGAAAGAGAAATGGTTGTCTGCGAATGGCGTAGTTGGTTTTTGGCCCGCCAATCGTGTTGGCGATTCCATCGAGATTTACGCCGACAACGCGCGCACGACGGTCACGCAGACCTTCCACCATCTGCGCCAGCAAAACGAAAAGCCGCCGGGCAATGCAAACCAGTGTCTGGCAGATTTCGTGGCGCCAAAATCAAGCGGTCTTGCCGACTACATCGGCGCGTTTGCCGTCACTGCGGGTCTCGGCTGTGAGGAGCGTGCGCAGGCCTATGCCGCCGCCAACGACGACTACAACGCCATCATGATCAAGGCGTTGGCGGATCGGCTTGCCGAAGCGTTTGCTGAGCATCTGCATTGGAAATCACGGCGCGAATATTGGGGCTATGCCACCACCGAAGCCTTGAGCAACAGCGATATGATCGCCGAAAAATATGTGGGCATACGCCCTGCGCCGGGCTACCCTGCGTGCCCGGAGCACACCGAGAAGGGTCCACTGTTCGAGCTATTGAACGCGCCAGACAATGCTGGGATTACATTGACGGATTCGTTTGCGATGTGGCCGACGGCAGCTGTGTCAGGATTTTATTTTTCGCATCCGCAATCACAATATTTTGCGGTCGGCAAAATTGATCGCGACCAGTTGGCCGATTACGCTAAGCGCAAGGGCTGGGATATTGCGATGAGTGAGCGCTGGCTGGCCCCTAATTTATAAACTTTTACCGAATAAGCTGATCCAACAATGAGCGGATTGCATCCAACGCCTGACGGCAGAACCAACCCCGGCAGCCGGGGATACGTTCACACACAAGTAACCACTAAAGATATGAAATCCTATTTGCTATCTGTTGTTGCCATTCTCATCGCAGCCGTACCCGGATCGCTGATCGCGCATTGGGGCGTGTCGATGCTTGGCTTATCGGGCATCTCGCTGGCCATCGCAACGGTCGTCGCGGGGATGGTGTTGAGCGTGGCGTTCTTTGCCGGGTTGATCGCGCTGGGACGTGCGGTCAAGTTCATCAAGTAGTTGGCAATTCGCGTAGCGATAAAATTGCCAAACTCTAGCATTGGCGGGGCTTTACAAGCACTATTGCCCTGAGATACCCGCCAACCCTCATCCCTAGCCCTTCTCCCGCAACGGGAGAAGGGAACATTCTGCTCCCCGGGGAGGGGTCGGAGGTGAGGTGGGCGTTCTACGCAGAATGCAGTGCGCACATGCGCCCACATCCGTTACTTCGATGTCAGCGTTTCATCCCGGCCAAATATCCACGTGCGGGTGATGTGCAGGACATCGGTGTCGCGCTTGATGTTGTCGGGAAACCGGTCGAATGGTGCTGACAGCATCACGATGCGCTTCGCAGCCTGATCGAGCGTCTTGCTCCCCGATGAACGTTCCACCTTGATGTCTTCCACTTCGCCATTTGACTTGATCGCCACGGTCAACTGTAGTTGGCCCTGCAAGCCCGCTCGTTTGGCTTCTTCGGGATAATTAAGATTGCCGACGCGTTCGATTTTAAGACGCCAGTTATCCACGAATTGTGCGAACCGGTACTCGGTCGTGCGTCCGCCAACGAACTTGCGTTTGGGGCGCTGTTGATAGGCTTCCTGCTCCTTGGCCAGTTCCGCTTCCAGCCGCTGGATTTCCATCGATTGTTGCAGCAGCTCAACTGAACTTAGCGGCTTGGGCGCGCCGGAGGGTTGCTGACTGACTTCTCCCTGCAAAATTTTGGCGTTGGATTTTGCCTGCGTCATCAGCGTCTTCATTTCCTGCTCAAGCTGCTTGACGCGCTGCTCGGCCATCTTCTCGTTCTTTGCCGCCGTTTGATCGACGGCGGGCAGCGGCGTTTTGGCGCGGCGCTTTTCATCGGTGTTGCCGCCGCCATCGAGGTTCGCTTGCGCCAACGCATCCGCCTTGGTCGGCTTGTTCGCCGATTTTGCGTTGACCAACACAACATCCATCGCGTTGTGAGGTGGCATGAAGTTTTTCGGGTCAAAAAGCTTGGCGCCAACTGCAAGAATCAAAAAAAGATGAATGGAAACCGAGAAGCACACGGCGATTTGCGTTGGCACCGATACGGCGATGATTTTTTGTACTGACAGGAACACCGGCGGCGGAGGGAGGGCGGCCACCGCATCGAGTCTGGCGTCGATTCGGGCGCTCCAATGATGGGCAAGTTCGCGGGGTTTATCTAGCATCGCGACTAGCGGCGAAGGGTGTAAAAAACATTACACGATTCTAAAGCCTTATATTGTTTCAGGCGACGCGATGAGCGAAAATTCGCCGGATATGTCCCAATAATTCAACGGCCCGACTTGCACGCGCACCGCCGTCTTGGGTGGCAGTTCAGGGTTCTTGGTGAGCTTCACAACTAACGGCAAACCATTGGCACGCACCAATTCATCGCGAATCATCGCGCCGTCGAATTGATGAGTGCCTTCCTGCTCAAAGTAACGCAGGCACCAATAGCGCTCCAGATTGCGCTGGAATTCGTTGTAGGCGTCGTATGTCACATCGAATCGGCGCGCGATTTCATTCAGCGCAGGTGAGCGCTTTGGATAGGGCGGTGCTTCTGCGCGGATGAGCGCAATGAGCTGTCGCTGATTAACCAGATCCACATAGCGGCGCAATGGCGAGCTAGACCACGCATATTGCGCGACCCCCAGCCCTTCGTGCGGCAACGCGTCGGTTGTCATGCGCGTCTTCATGTTTTGCTGGACGCGATAAATAGCCGCTACGCCATTGTCGGCCAGCAGTTTCCCCCATTCGCTGTTGACGAAAATCATCAGCTCAGAAACGACGGTATCAATCGGATTGCCGCGTTTGCGCGTAGTGATCGCCACACGACCATCGATGATGTCAAAGTTGTAATCAACGCGATCCTGCTCGTTCTCGTTCTTGCCGCGCCTGGCAGCGAGCGCCTTCGCGACCTTGTGCAGCAGAATTAGCTCTGCGCCATATTCGCCATTGGCAACGCCATTGCTGACGGCTGCCTCATCAAAATACTGTTCGAGTTCATTGATCCGCAAATTCTTCTCGATGTGCACGCGCTCAATCGCTGAGCGGGTGCTTTCAATGGCAAAC
>JANNRY010000089.1:0-2317 GCA_031401935.1 Betaproteobacteria bacterium
ATGCGGTCTTCTCCACGAGTGACAGCTCAATTTTCCGGGCGTCGGTTTCCGTGTCCTTTTCGGGCCACCACGCGATGGTCGCCTCGGTTGCCTCGTTCGCCTGCAGCCACAGCCGCACGCTGTCGTGGGTGAAATGTCCCGCCAGCGGGGCAGATGTCAGCACGGGCCCGCTCGCCGCGAAAGCAGTAGCGGCATTTGCCACCGGCAATGCGGCGATGGATTTAAGTAGATGGCGGCGTGACACCATGTTGATTAACGTCAGTGAAAATTAGTTGTCTGGCGTGTCAGTCATCTCGAGAAAAGTCTTTACCAATTGCTCGATGCCGACCTGATCATCGCGATCAAAACGTTCCAGTTTCGGGCTGTCGATATCGAGCACGCCGATTACCTTGTCGTTCACAATCAACGGCACCACGATTTCAGCGTTCGACGCCGAATCGCAGGCAATGTGACCGGGAAAATCGTGCACGTTGGCAACCAACTGCGTTTTACGTTCGAAAGCTGCTGCGCCGCACACGCCCCGTGGCTTCGGCAACACGGGAATGCGCACGCACGCTGGTTTGCCCTGAAACGGGCCGAGGATTAGTTCGTTGCCGCGCATTAAATAAAATCCCGCCCAATTTAAATCCGGCAGCATCAGGAAAATGAGCGCCGACAGATTGGCGGCATTGGCGATGAAATCGCGTTCACCACTCAGCAAGCCACTGAGTTGCTTGTTGAGATCGTCGTAAAAAATGTTTTTGTTGGATGCGTCTACCGCAGGAGCTTGAAACATGAAATGGCAATTCCCGAGAAGGCTGTAAATACGAACAGTATAGCAATCCACATTGAGTGCTGCGTCCTACCTCTCGATGGATGGAGATTTCAAAAAAACGCCCGGCCATCTTTCGATGCGCCGGGCGAACAGGAGATTCGTTTGATTGAATTAGTTAGTCACTGCGGGTGCCGGGGCGGGCGCTTTTTGTGCGTCATGCTTTTGGCGTTTGATCTTTCGGCTTTGCTTATTTTCCGCATGCTGAAGTTTGGCGCGCTCTTTCTTGGTCACGACGCCGTCGGATTTGGCTTTTGTTTCTTTTGCATCAACTTTTGCCTGACCAGCATCAAGGCGAGCGGCTTCTTTGGCGTTCAACTCGCCGGAAGCTTTGCCTTGTTCAATGCGCGCTGCCTGATTGGCTTGGCGTTTGTCGATGTTGGGGGTACTGGTGCCCTGCGAGAATGCAGGCGCGGGCGCGATTAGCGTTGCGGACAAGACGGCAATCGATGCGGCGATGAAATTTCTGGTGTTCATAGTTGATCCTTTCAGTGGTTAGCCAAAGACAGTGGATGGAGTGCGAGCTGAATCAAAAGCGCAAAGTATGCGATCAGGATAACGGACCTGTCGTCTGGGCGAGGACATTATTGGCCACCGAAATGTATCCAGTCGTTACAAACCGCCACACCCGCTTTGACACGCCGGACTATAATTTGGCTCTTGCCGATTTGAAGGATTGACGATGCTCCGCAATATATTTTCGATGTTCGCTCTCATGCTGTTTTCTTCATTTGCTTTTTCCCAGAATTCGACCACGCCAATGCCACCCGTCGCCGCCAAAAAACCAAAAACGTTTGAAAACTTCGGTGACAAGCGCGTCGATGATTATTTTTGGCTGCGTGATAAAACGGTGCCCGAAGTCACTGACTATCTGAAGGCCGAAAACGTCTACACCGACGCATTCATGAAGCCGCACGAGGCTTTCCGTGAAACGCTGTACAAGGACATGCTGTCGCGGATTAAAGAAACCGACGAGAACGTCCCCTACCAAAAAGGCGATTACTGGTATTACTCGCGCACTGAAATGGGTAAGCAGTATTCAATTTATGCACGCAAGAAAGGCGCACTGACAGCGACTGAAGAAGTGATTCTCGATCTGAACGAGCTCGCGAAAGGCAAACCTTTTCTGGGGCTAGGCAGCTTCGCGGTGTCGCCGAATGGCAAGTTGCTGGCCTATTCGCTCGACATCACCGGCTTTCGCCAATACACACTCAATCTCAAAGATCTGGAATCGGGCAAAACGCTTGACGACAAAGCCGAGCGCGTGACCTCCGTCGCATGGGCGAATGACAATAAAACGCTCTTCTACGTGACCGAAGACGAAACCACCAAGCGCTCGGATCGTCTCTTTAGACACACAATCGGCGGCAAGGCGGAAGAGCTATTCAACGAGAAGGATGAGCTCTATGGCATCAGCGTCGATTCGACTCGCGACATGGCTTACATCATCCTCGATTCAGAAAGCTCCGAGACCAGCGAGCAATACCTGCTGGATGCGAACAAACC
>JANNRY010000090.1:0-12063 GCA_031401935.1 Betaproteobacteria bacterium
GCTTGCCCGGTGATGGGATCGGTAAAAGCGATGTATTCGGCAAGCAACTGCAAGGGCTTGCTGTAATCGTCCTGTTCGATCTGTTCCTTAGGCAGATGTTGGGGGTAGATTTGATCATTCAGTATCGGCATGCGCAGCGCCGCCATCTGCACGCGCAACTGGTGTTTTTTTCCGGTCAAGGGGCGCAATCGATAGCGGGCAAATTGGCCGTTCGATTCCAACAGTTCGATCTCGGTTTCAGCATTGGCCTCGCCATCGACTTCACACATGCGCATGAAGTGATCGGCTTCGATCAGTCGGCTGCGATACGTCATCGGAAAATCCAGATCAGCACGCAGCGGTGCGATTGCCTGATAGCGCTTGGTGACTGCGCGCTGTGAAAACAGGTTCTGGTACCTGCCACGCAATGAGGGTTGTTTCGTGAACAACACCACCCCAGCAGTTTCACGATCAATCCGATGCATCGGGGCGAGGCTATCGATGCCAAGTTTTCGTTTCAATCGCACCAGCAATGTTTCCTGCAAATAGCGACCGCCGGGCGTGACCGGCAAAAAATGCGGCTTATCGACAGCAATCAGATAGTCATCCTGAAACAGAATGACTTCCTCGAATGGAATCGGTGCCTCGACCGGTATGCTGCGGTAGTAATAAAGAATTAGATGCGGCTGGTAATGTCGTTCTGGCGTAATGAACACGCCTTGCTCATCGACAATATCGCCGCGCTGCATACGCGCAGCGATGGCATCAAGGGAGATGGAGGGGAAACGATGCGCCAGAAAGTCGATTACCCTGGGCCATGCGCCGTCGGGTAACACAATACAGCTCGGCCCGACGCCATCCCTTGTGGGCAATATGGCGTGCCTAGCTTGACGCATCAAGCTCTCTGGCCCGCTTTAAACGCCATTCACCATCGGGCTCATTGCCATAAACGTCATCGAGCGTGGTGCCGGTTTCTTCCAGTTTGGTATTGAGTGCGATACGGTTATCGAATACGAAGCACTCGCCGTCGAAGTCTTTTTCGGCGTCCGGCATCTGTTGAAAATAATTGAGAATGCCGCCTTCCAGTTGGAACACAGGAATGTTCATGTCCTTCATCCATGCGCTGGTTTTTTCACAGCGAATGCCGCCGGTGCAATACATCGCAACGCGTTTGCCTTCGGCTTTCCAGACCGGGGCATTGGCTTCCACGTATTTCGGAAAATCACGGAAGTTCGTGACGTGCGGATCGATGGCGTTTTTGAATCTGCCCAAACGATACTCAAAACTATTACGGTTATCCAGCAGTACGACGTCATCCTCAGCGATGAGCTTGCGCCAATCTTCCGGGCTGACATTGGTGCCCGTTTTTGTGCCGTCAACACCATCAATGCCGAGTGGCACGATCTCTGGTTTTTTGTACACCTTCATTTTGCCGAAGGGCGCGGTTTTGCAGGCGCTGCGTTTGAAGGTGATGCCTTTAAATTTCCCCGAAAAATAGGCGTCGTCGACCAATGCAAGCTGGAAAATATCGAGCTGCGGTGGCGTTCCGGCCAGCATACCGTTAATGCCCTCGCTCGCCACTAAAATGCTGCCTCGCAGGTTTTCGGTCAGCAGTCGCAAGTGCGTAACGGCGCCATCGGGATCGTCCAGCGCGACGAATTTATAAAAGGCGATGTGACATATCGCGTCGGTCGATGGCGTGTTTTCGGCGGGGTAAAGCGGCTTGTTCATGCGCGCTATTTTCTCACGAAGTGCTAAGTTCTAAGCGCGTGTATTGCGATGCAACGACGCGCTACCCGCATGCTGAGATCGCCAATAAATGTTGAAGCACTAGCATTGGCGTGCCTTCCCGGTCTAAAAGCGTCTGGAAGCCTCTCCAAATGGCGATCTACGTTTTTTAATCAATACCTATCGCTACTTCGCCTGCGCCAGAAATTGTTTGAAAAACGCCTCTGCGCGCACCTTTGTGTCGATGGTCGCTTGCACGTTTGCGGCAACGGCCTCGCGCTTGGCCGTGGGAGTGTCATAGGAGTGTGTGGCACCTGAATAGCGGACGAATGTCACATCATTGGCACGACTAGATTTGGCGAGTTTTTCGCAATTGCGATAGCTCACCTCCTCGTCCTCGGTGCCAACCAGTAACAATACCGGCGAATAACTTTGGTAATGTTGTCCATAGCGCTTGGTAACCGGCGTACAACCTGGATAAACGGCAATGGCGGCGCGAAAGCCGGTGACTGGCGTCGGCTTTTCCATGCCGACAGTTGCTTCAGCCATTGCTGATAGTGTTGCACTGCCGCCGTTCGACCAGCCTTGCAGGAACACGAAATCCTTCTGGACATCGCTGCGACCGCGCAGATACTTGAGGCCGGCATAAGCGTCAAGCGGACGCACGGTAATTTCGTTGATTTCGGGCGGACGGCTGCCGTTGTTTGTGCCTGCTTCAAATCCCTTGTGGTAGCCGCGCGGCCCGAAGGTATCAACGTACAAGCCAATGTAGCCGCGCTCGGCCCAGAATTTTCCCCACATCACGGTACGTGAAGAAAGTGTACTGGAGTCGTATTTTTTGGTACTCGCACTGAATACGCCCGAACGACCGTGCAGCAACACAATCGCCGGCCGTGGCCCAGGCCACGCCTTGGCATCGGGCAAATACAGATAGCCGGTGAGCTGTAATTTTGCGTCAGCGCTAGCGAAGGTGACGGTGTCTGGCGCTTGCGCGAATGAAGCGGGCACCGGCAACCAAAGCGCAAGTGCTACCAGCATGATCTGACAGGAAATTTTCATTGAGAAATGTTGACGTTGGTCGCGCGCAAAAAATCTCTGATGTGCGACGATAATAATCATCTGGTTAAGTCGGTCCCAACATCCAGCTCCAACATAAACAGCAGCGAGTTGAAAGTAAATGCGGGTAAACAAAGGGTAAAAATGAAATCACGCCAATCGACAATACTGTTCGCCACCACCATCGCCTGCGGCATGGCACTCACATCGCTCACGCCCATTGTATCTGCGCAAACGTGGCCGACCAAACCGATCAAGATCGTGCTCGGGTTCCCGCCCGGCGGTGCCACTGATATTTTGTCCCGCGATTTTGCGGCCAAGTTATCCGAGGAGCTCAAGCAACAAGTGCTGATCGAAAATAAGCCCGGTGCTGGCGGCACGATCGGTGCTGACATCGTCGCCAAGTCTTTGCCTGATGGTTATACGCTCACGATAGGAACATCGAGCAACCATGCGATTGCGGTCAGCCTATATAAAAAACTGCCTTACGATCCCGTGAAAGATTTTGCGCCCATCACGATGCTTGCCGTTTCACAAAATGTGGTCGTCATCAATCCCGGTGTGCCCGCAAACAACATTAAAGAATTGGTCGCGTACGCAAAAGCCAATCCGGGCAAACTCAACTTTGGCTCATCTGGTAACGGCACCATCTCGCACCTGACTGGAGAGATGTTCAACACACTCAATGGCACACAGATCACGCACATTCCGTACAAAGGGAGCGCGTTTGTATTTCCGGATTTGCTGTCGGGCCAGATATCAGTGATGTATGACTCCACCATTTCCATCGGCTCGCTCGTGAAATCGGGCAAAGTGAAGGCACTCGCTGTCACCGGCGCAAAGCGCTCATCCCTCGTGCCTGACCTGCCGACGGTTGCTGAATCCGGCTACCCGGGCTTTGAATCGACCAACTGGTTTGGCCTCTTTGCGCCAGCGGCAACACCCAAGGATATTCTGGCAAAGTTAAACGCCGCCGCCGTCAAGGCACTTTCCGCACCTGGCCTGCACGAGCGCTTTGCGTTGCAAGGGGCGGAGGTCGTGGCCAATAAACCTGAAGAAGCGTTGGCGATGCTCAAGGCCGATATTGTTAAATGGGCCGATGTTGCGAAAAAGTCAGGGGCGAAGATTGACTGACTGGCTGCCGTAACCAAGGCTCAATTCAACGTGGTCCGAGCTGTTCACGCAGACCATTCACAACCGCCCCTTCGCCGCGCACCCGGAAAAATGCTCCCTCATCGTCTGCGCGCTCTTCCAGCACTTCGCAACTGGCAAAAATTTTTCCACGCAGTTGTTGTGCCGACCAAGGGAGAAATAGCTCGGCTTCCACAAGGTCTTTCTGGAAAAACGCGCGAATCTCCGCGTGCAATGTTGCAACATCAGCTTCTCGGCGCGCGCTCATCACGATGCATTGCGGATACTTTTCACGCAGCGCCTCTTCGCGTTCTGCCTGAGCCGCAGCGTCACCTACGACGTCGATCTTGTTGAATACCCGAATACGCGGTACATCCTGCGCACCGATTTCACTGAGCACTTCATCGGTCACCGCGAGCTGTCGTTCGAAGCCGGGATCGCTGGCATCGATGACGTGCAGCAACAATGATGACTCGGCCGCTTCTTCCAGCGTGGATTTGAACGATGCAACCAGATCGTGCGGGAGATTCTTAATAAACCCGACGGTGTCACTGACCAGCACACGCGGCACGGTCTCGGGATGGAGTGCGCGCACGGTGGTGTCGAGTGTCGCGAAAAGTTTATTGGCGACCAGCACCTCGCTGCCGGTGAGCGCGCGCATTAACGTGGACTTGCCAGCGTTGGTGTAACCGACGAGTGCAACACGCGCGATTTTTTGCCCCGCCTGATCAGCCTGGCCTTCTTGCCGGCGGGCCCGCTGCGTCTGGCGCTCTTTGTCCATCGCGATAATTTCGAGTTGCAATTCGGCGATACGGTTGCGGATTTTTTGCCGGTCCAGCGCGGCATGCGTCTCTCCTGCCCCGCGTCCACCTGTGCCGCTACGCTGGCGACCCTTCGGCCCGGCCAGCTTGGCGGCTTCGCGTAACCGGGGTGACATATAACCGAGACGAGCGATTTCTACCTGCGCGCGCGCCGCACGCGAACTCGCGTGCCGGTGGAAAATTTCAAGGATGACCATGGTGCGGTCCATCACTTCGCAGCCGACTTCTATTTCGAGATTGCGCGCCTGAGACGGAGAAATTTCATGATCGACAAGAATGATATCTACGTGACGCGTCTCCGGATCAGCAGCGGACTGTGCTGCCTCCTTTGCCTTCGCTATCCCTCCCTTCGCCTTACTGCGCGAGTTGGCAGGCCCGGCGTCAGGCTCCGGCTCATCTTCACGTTCGGATTCAGCATCAATAGACTCGACCGCTGCACCCTCCACGAAGTTGCGCATTTCCTGCCGCTTGCCGACACCCATGTAAGCCGTACTGTCAAAGCTGGTGCGCTTCTGTATGAACGTGCCGACGACCTGATAGCCCAGCGTTTTGGCCAGTTCGCGCAGCTCGGTTATTGATGCGTGCAGCTCAACATCGCTAACCGATGGGAGCTGTACAGCCGCAACGACGGCGCGCAAGGGGGCTTCTTTGAGTTCGTTTTGCATTGGGGGATTTGCCTGTGTGCGGACTTGGGTGAAACCTGACAATAAATGCGGTCAAAGACCGCTGTACGATTCACACTTTGTAATTACCCAGCTTATCACGGCACAGAGCGCCATTCGACGGGCATCACAGGCCGAAAGTGCGCCACGAAGGTCGCCAGTGCTGGTTCTGCGAAGCTTGAACGGCGATTCCTCCAAACCGAAACAGGGATTTACCCAGCTTAGGGTGCGACTCAAGGTGAGGTGTCGTTTGTCCCCTCCCTTTTCAAAGGGAGGCTGGGAGGGATTGTCGGTGGACAAGAATAGACATGAGATGCCTGTACGCGGCGATCTACAATCCCCCTCGATCCCCCTTTTTCAAAGGAGGAAGGCAATCCACGTCACTGTGAACTCTGACCCCTCGCGTCCGCTGCCTTGATATCCGGCAGCCGATGCGCAATGCCCTTGTGGCAATCGATACAGGTTTTCTCACCTTTTGCCAGCACTGTTGAGTGCATTTCCAATGCACGTTTACTCTGTCGCGTTAAATCCATTGAGGCAAGATTGTGGCAGTTTCGGCATTCCAGCGAATCATTGGATTTGAGTCGCGTCCATTCGTGCTGCGCGAGTGTGAGACGGTGCTCCACAAATTTTTCGCGTGTGTTGATGGTCCCGAAAAGATGCCCCCAGACTTCCTTTGATGCCTGCATCTTGCGTGCGATTTTGTCTGTCCAGTTATGCGGTACATGACAGTCAGGACACGTCGCGCGGACACCTGAACGGTTGGTGTAGTGAATCGTCGGCTGCAATTCGGCATAGACATTGTCCCGCATCTCGTGACAGCCGGTGCAGAAGGCTTCGGTATTGGTGATTTCCAGTGCCGTATTGAAGCCACCCCAGAAAACAATCCCTGCAATGAAACCACCGATGGTCAGAAAGCCCAGCGAAAAAACTTTGCTTGGCGTCGACAGTGTGACCCAATATTTTTTGGCGAATACCTTCAGGCGCGAGAATCTTGAGGCCGTGGTCATTTCTTCGTGCTCTTCTTTACGGCAACTGTTTTTTCGGCATCGACAAAAGTATTTTCCACCGGCAGCTTCACATCCATTTGCGGCACATGACACTGCGTACAGAAATAACGGCGCGGCGAAATCTCCGAGCGAAAGTTGCCGTCGCGATCCATGAAGTGCGTCACGCTCACCATCGGTGCCTGACTGTCGGGTACACGGTCGCGTCCGTGGCAGCTCATGCATTTATTGAAATTGCGATCCACCTGATAATTTTCGATCTGGTGCGGGATCACAGGCGGCTGCATCGCGAAGGCGCGACCGCGACGAATGTCGTCGTTGATCATCTTCGGCATCAATGGTGTCGCGACTTCCTTGTCCAACGGCGCGGCACCACGCAGGCCGCGCGGATGACCATCACCAACTTGCGCAACGGCGGAAAGAAGGAAACAGGAAAACAGTAAGGCGAATATTTTGTTCATGTTGGCTCCTCTCAAACCGCGACGATTTTCACGGCGCACTTCTTGAAGTCCGTTTGTTTGGAAATCGGATCGGTGGCATCGAGCGTGACTTTATTGATCAATTGCGAGGCATCGAACCAAGGCACGAATATCAATCCCTGCGGCGGCTTGTTGCGACCGCGGGTCTCGATACGTGAACGCATTTCACCGCGCCGCGAGACCACTTTGACTTCCGAGCCACGTCGCAGATTGAGCTTCTTCGCGTCTTCGGGGTGCATGAATACCACCGCGTTAGGAAAGGCTTTGTACAGCTCAGGAACACGCCCGGTCATCGAGCCCGAATGCCAATGCTCCAACACGCGCCCAGTCGAAAGCCAGAACGGATAGTCGGCATCCGGCTCTTCGGGCGCCGGTTCGTAGGGAAGCGCGATGATGTTGGCGCGGTGATCGGCATTGCCGTAGAAATCAAAGCCGCTACCAACTTTTGCATACGGGTCAGCGCCTTCGCGGTAGCGCCATTTGGTTTCTTTGCCATTCACCACTGGCCAGCGCAGGCCTGGGACTTTATGGTATTCATCAAACGGTGCCAGATCGTGGCCATGGCCGCGACCGAACTCGGCGTATTCCTCGAACAACCCTTTCTGCACGTAGAAGCCAAAGGCCTTGGATTCATCATTGGCGAATCCTGCTTCGATTTGCGACACAGGAAATTTATTGGTAGTGCCGTTTGCAAACAGGATTTGAAACAGTGTCTTACCGCGGGTCGCAGGTGCTTTCGCGATCAATTCTTCCGGCCAAACATCCTCGACCTTGAAGCGCTTGGAAAACTCCATCAACTGCCAGAGATCTGACTTCGACTCGCCCGGTGCCGTCACCATCTGATGCCAGAACTGGGTGCGGCGCTCAGCATTGCCGTAAGCGCCCTCTTTCTCCACCCACATGGCTGTCGGCAAAATCAAATCAGCAGCTTGTGTCGTCACTGTCGGGTAGGCATCCGAGACAACGACGAAGTTTTCCGGATTGCGATAGCCCGGCAAGCCCTCGCCCATCATATTCGCCGCCGCCTGCATGTTGTTGTTGACCTGCACCCAATAGCAATTGAGCTTGCCGTCTTTGAGCATGCGGTTCTGCAGCACCGCGTGATAGCCGGGTTTATCCGCAATCGTGCCGGGCGGAATTTTCCAGATTTCTTCGGCCTTGGCGCGATGCTCGGGATTAGTCACAACCATGTCGACCGGCAAGCGATGCGAAAACGTGCCGACTTCGCGCGCGGTGCCGCACGCAGATGGCTGGCCCGTGAGCGAGAACGGTGAATTGCCGGGTGTCGAAATTTTCCCGACCAGCAGATGAATGTTATAGACGAGATTGTTGGCCCACACGCCGCGCGTATGCTGGTTGAAGCCCATCGTCCAGAACGAAACGACCTTTATTTTCGGGTCGGCATACAGTTCTGCCAGCGCTTTGAGCTTCTCGACCGACACGCCGGACAGCTTTGATACCGACTCAGCCGTATAGGGTTTGACGTAATCGCGAAATTCCTCGAACGTCATCGGCGACATATCGTTCGCCTTCGCCGCATTTTTGGCCTTTTTCTCCAGCGGATGCTCGGGACGCAGCCCGTAGCCAATATCTTCAGTTCCGCGCTTGAACGTGCAATGTTTGGCAACGAAATCCTTATTCACCTTGCCGGTCTGGATGATGTAGTTGGCGATGTAGTTCAGCATCGCCAGATCGGTCTGCGGTTTGAAGATCACGGGGATGTCGGCGAGATCGAAACTACGGTGCTCGAATACCGATAACACCGCGACTTTTACCGCAGGTGTGGAGAGTTTGCGATCCGTCACACGCGTCCACAGGATCGGATGCATCTCGGCCATGTTCGAGCCCCACAGCACAAACGCATCGGCGACTTCGATATCGTCGTAGCAGCCCATCGGCTCATCCATCCCGAAGGTGCGCATAAAGCCCCCGACAGCAGAGGCCATGCAGTGGCGCGCGTTGGGGTCGATATTGTTGGAACGAAAACCCGCTTTGAAGAGTTTGTTGGCAGCGTAACCTTCCCAGATTGTCCATTGCCCGGAGCCGAACATGCCCACTGACGTTGGGCCCTTTTTCTTGAGCGACGCCTTCCATTTCTCGGCCATGATGTCGAAGGCCTTGTCCCAACTGATCGGTGTGAAGGTACCGTTCTTGTCGTATTTGCCATTGGTCATGCGCAGCAGCGGCTGGGTGAGCCTGTCGCTGCCGTACATGATCTTGGAAAGGAAATAGCCTTTCACGCAATTGAGTCCGCGATTGACTTCAGACGCCGGATCTCCATGGGTGGCCACCACGCGGTTGTTCTTGACTGCGACCGTCACGCCACATCCGGTTCCGCAGAAGCGGCAAGCAGCTTTGCTCCATTTCAATTCCGTCGATGACGCTTCCGTATTGATATTGGCAGCACCGGCGGGCAACTGGATGCCGGCGGCTGATGCTGCTACCGAGGCGGCAGTGTTGCGAATGAATTCGCGACGGGTCAATTTGCTGGTACTCATGGCAACAACTCCTTCATGACGGATTCTTCTTCGGCGTGCTGGTAGACCATCTCCACGTTCAGCACCCCAGGTATCTTTCTGATCTCGTCCATTTGATCGAGCAGCGCGCCGGTACTGGCGCCTTCGATGACGATCACGACTTTGCCGATGGGGTCGCGAGCGCTGATGTCGCAGCCAATCGTTGCTTCGATCCGGCTGATTGCGGCCTCCACGGATTCGGGCCGCACACGTGCCACGCAGCTGGCGATATGGAGTTCAGCCATTTTTAGCCGCCAGCGATTGCAGATGAATGGCGTCCTGCGGGCAAACTTGCACGCATTCGCCGCATTGGCTGCAGAGATCCGGCTCAACGATGAGTCTTGGCACGGAACCAAGTTGCGGCACGAATCTGAGCGCGCCGGTTTCACAGGCGTCTCGGCAGCTTTCACAATAGATACCGCGTGCCGCGAAACATTGGTCCGTTATTGTTACAGGTGGCTGGGGCATCTCGCTGCGCAACAGGAAGCTGCGGCGGGACAGATTGGTGTCGGGAAACTCGTGCACAGCTGGTCAGCCTTTCGGCGGCCCGGCAAACATCTGATAAAGCCAGATGAGAAGACCGTATGAACCAACGACGGCGACTGCGATCATTGGCGCGAGCACGACGGTCAAAAATAGGAACACGCGCTTTTCGCGAGACCGACTCTCGACTGACGCGATTTCGGGCGAAGCTTCCATCTTGTTACTCCGAGAGGCACATCTGGACATTTTCCGGTGTGCTTTTGTTGTGTGCGACGACAGGACTATTCTGGCGACCTGCGGGCGCGGTGATTTGATATAGATCAATTTACGTTGATTTGACAATGCAGGCTGCGCGTCAAATCAGTGCTGGTCTGTGCGGTGGAACACGCAACTCAAATGGTTTTGGGCGATGTCGTCGAAAAGTCACGCCGATGGCGTGGCTAGCCTGCAACGCATAGCGGGTGCGGAAAGGGTTCTTACTTGTTCGCGGAGTTCGGCCATGGCGCAGAGCGCCATTCGGTGCGCCTCGCGGGCCGAAAACACCTGGGAAAACCCGCCAATGCTAGTGCTTCAATATTTTTAAACAGAGTCGCTCCGCTAACGCAACCTCTCCCACCCCACCCTCCCGAGCCTTTCCATCGTCTCAATATTCTTCTCGAAAATATCCCCCGCATCCGGGAATGCCGCCACCGCACGCGTCACACTTTCCTCGCGCAGCAGATGCAGCGTCGGGTACGGCGAGCGATTGGTAAAGTTGGTGATGTCGTCGCGTTCGGTATTGGCAAATTGATACTGCGGATGAAAGCTGGCGATCTGGACCACGCCGCCGAGTTTTAGCTCTGCAATCGCAGCGTCGGCGACCTCGAGAAAGTCGTTGTAGTCGAGAAAATCGGTGAACACATTTGGGTGGATCAGCAAGGTGGTATCAGTTACGGCTGTGTCGACTTTCGCCAGAAAACGCAATTCGCGTATCAGCTCTGTGAGCAAGGCTTCTGATGTGTCGCCATGACACACTACGTATCGAATCTGCCGTTTCACGTGCACCGCTTTGGCGAACGGGCAGAGATTCAGCCCGATGACGGCGCGCTCTAACCATTTGACCGTGTCTGCAACGAACGTGCCGTTTTCAGTCGCGCTCATATTTGCATCACCCGCATCACTCAACCTTCGCGCCCGATGCTTTTACCACCTCGCTCCAGCGCGTAATCTCGCTGCGAATGAAGTCACCAAATGCCTCCGACGACATCGGCCCAGGCACCGCACCCAGATCCATGAAGCGCTCCTTGATGTCGGTCGTGCCGAGCGCTTTAACGGATTCGGTATTTAGTCTGGCAATGATGTCTTTCGGCGTACCCTTCGGAGCGACCAAGCCGAACCACGATTGCACGTCAAATCCGGCCAAGCCCGCTTCGCCCATTGTCGGCACGTCCGGCGCTGAGAGTGAGCGTTGCGCGCTCGTCACTGCCAGCGCACGCAACTTGCCCGACTTCACATGTGGCAGCGCGGATGGCATGTTGTCGAACATCACTTGTACCTGTCCGCCGACCATATCGACCATTGCCGGGCCGCTGCCTTTGTATGGGATATGCACCAGATCAACCTTGGCGAGCATTTTGAATAATTCACCGCAGAGGTGAATGGAGGTCCCCGAACCACTGGATGCATATGAGAGCTTGCCCGGCTGCGCACGCGCAAGTTCGATCAATTCTTTGAGCGTTTTGGCTTGTACCGAAGGATGCACGACGAGGATATTGGGCACGCTGGCAAACAACGCGACGGGCTCAAAATCCTTGGCGAAGTCGAATGGTAATTTTGGAAAGAGGGAAACGTTGATCGCGCTGGTGATCGCACAGACATAAAACGTGTAGCCATCCGGCGCGGCCCTGACCACGGCCTCAGCGCCGATATTGCTGCTGCCGCCCGCCCGGTTCTCAATGATGATCGGCTGGCCAAGCGCATCACCAATCTTCTTGGCCATCAGTCGCCCGACCACATCGGTCGCCCCGCCGGGCGCAAAGCCGACGACAAACTTGATTGGCTTGTTTGGGTAGACCTGCGCAAAAGCATTCTGGGGAAGTGACGCGACGACAGCACCAGCACCGGTTGCGGACAAAAAATCTCTGCGTTTCATTCTCTTCTCCTCGGTTTGCAATTGTTGAATGCCTAATTCTGCCCCATCGATCAGCGCTTAACGTTTAGCG
>JANNRY010000091.1:0-1685 GCA_031401935.1 Betaproteobacteria bacterium
CCGGCGCCGTGATGCAGCCCATCTACGCCACCTCTACTTACGTGCAATCGAGCCCCGGCGTACACAAGGGCTTCGAATACGGTCGCACCCACAATCCTACGCGCATGGCCTTCGAGCGCTGCGTGGCGGATCTGGAAAACGGCGTGCAGGGTTTCGCATTCGCCTCTGGCCTTGCCGCATCTGCCACGATTCTCGACACGTTAGACACCGGCAGCCACGTCATCGCGCTCGATGATTTGTATGGCGGCAGCTATCGCCTGTTTGAAAACGTGAGGAAGCGTTCGGCGGGACTGGAGTTCACCTTCATGGACATGACCGATCCATCGAACATCGAAGCCGCCATCAAGCCCAACACAAAAATGATCTGGGTCGAATCACCGAGCAATCCGCTGTTGAAGCTGGTCGATCTTTCTGCCGTCGCGGCCATCGCAAAAAAACACAACCTGATTTCGGTTGCCGACAACACCTTCGCTACGCCATACGTCCAGCGCCCGCTCGATCACGGCTTCGATCTGGTCGTACATTCGGTCACCAAGTATTTGAACGGCCACTCAGACATGGTCGGCGGCATGGTGGTCGCGCGTGAACAAGGCGAACTCGCCGAGCGCCTCACGTATCTGCACAACGCCATCGGCAGTATCCTCGGGCCGTTCGATTCTTTCCTCGCGATGCGTGGCTTGAAGACGCTGCATTTGCGTATGGAACGTCATTGCGAAAGCGCGCTGGCGATTGCGCAGTGGTTGGCCACACATCCGAAAGTAGAGAAAGTTTTTCATCCCGGTCTCACGTCACACCCGCAACACGCGCTTGCAAAAAAACAAATGAACGGATTCGGCGGTATGGTGACGCCGATCCTCAAAGGTAATCTCGACGACTCGCGACGATTTCTTGAGCGGCTAAAGATTTTCGTATGTGCAGAGAGCCTGGGTGGTGTGGAAAGTCTTGCCGAGCATCCCGCGATCATGACGCATGCGTCGATTCCGGCGCATATTCGCAAGACGCTTGGTATTAGTGACAGCTTGGTAAGGTTGTCGGTGGGGGTTGAGGATCTTCAAGATTTGAAGGCGGATATTGAGCAGGCGCTAAGTTAATTAAGCTAAACATACCAATCTCTAGCACTGGCGAGGTTGCTGGCAGCATTTCACCCCGCAAACCCCACCAGTCCTAGAGCTCAATCAAATCCCCGCCACCGTCTTCGTCAGATAAAACCATTCGTTACCCGGCTCAGCATTGGCGTCCGGAAACAAAATACAGCAGTCGTCTTCGGCTAGCAAGCGCGTGCCGTCATGTCTGGTGCCGATCAGATCGCCTTTGCTTAAACGATCAAAACTTCCCCACGCGCGGCTGAAGGTATCGCCAACATTGTTTTTATCGTAGACCTCAACCATGCGCAGCGCTTCATAATTTTCAACAGGTTCGGGCGGCGGCGATGATGTGAGGCCGAGGAACGCAAGGGTATTGAGAATTGCGCGATAGCCAACTTCCGGCGAGGACGGATCATCGTGCGCGCCACATTCGAGGGTGATCGCGTAGCCGCCGACCGAACGCATGTATTCGGTGGTGCCAACGCCGTAGCGTGGATCGGTGTTGAGCGCGGTGGAACGGTTACCAGTCGGAGCCTGATCACGTACGCGTCGTTCAACGCCTTTTGCAGAGGTGTTGAGCCAGCCATCAACAAATCGGTG
>JANNRY010000092.1:0-2012 GCA_031401935.1 Betaproteobacteria bacterium
ACCCAACGTTTTCCGTTGGGTGCGGTTGCCGATACGGTTTGCGATTGGCTTACACCAACAAATCGGCGTACATCATCAAGATCAGTAAAACCTCGTTGATACAGAAAGTCTGATATCAGGTCGCGCGATTTTTCCTCAGCAGCATAGCTTTCTGGTTTGCGGAATACGCGTGTCGCCATGAAGCCCTCCCTATTAAGGCGCGCTAATACTTACTGCATGATCCTCCGAATCTCATCTGGTCGTGTCTCGCATTGACCAAGACATGGATTTGCGGAAGCTAGTGCCTCTGCGAGCATATCTGCGTGCGTTGCCCTTGAGAATCCATCCGCCAATGACAGGCGGGATAGTCACAAGGTGAATTGGGATCGGCCTCTCGAAAAATGCGTCAGTCATTGATTACGCTTTTTTGCTTATCCGCCGGTCTTGTCTAAACGAGATTCGAAACGTTAATACTGGCGCGCCGTTCAGGACATAAATGTCTGGAACGCGTGCCAGTGCTAGTGTTGGTTGTTTTTATGCTGTGTTGTCGGCCCACTATCGTACCGCATCGCTCCCAGATAGTCCCTACATACGGGCGCAAGCTTTCCAGCGTTTCCACTCTACTCGCGGACCCCTACAACTCCGTATATTTCCTGCTACTCCCCCGCGCCTTCTCCACCGGGTATTTCTCCGCATTCAACGCAATCTTCGCGTTCGCGGCCGCGATGAGATCGATACCCAGCTTGTCGCTGATGCGGATCAGGTAGAGCAGCACGTCGGCCACTTCGGCGCGCACTTCACTTAATACTTCCGGCGGCAGTTGCTGGCTCTGGGCTTCGGTGAGCCACTGAAAATGTTCCAGCAGTTCGGCAGCTTCCACAGCGAGGGCGGCGGCGAGGTTCTTGGGCGAGTGGAACTGGTCCCAGTCGCGATCACTGGCGAAGGTGCGGAGTTGGTCGCGGAGGGATTCGATCGCGGTCATTTGGTGGTCTGGTCCTGCAGTGTAAAAATCTTAGCCGCGCACGGTCAGGCGTGGCGCCTTTTTGCGTTCATCAGCCTTGCGTTTTCGGGCCGATGCCACAGCTTTGGCAATATCGCGCTCGGTGACATAGTAACTGGCGGGATTTTGCCGGGCTTGGTGGGGGTTGGTGCCTTCCGTCGGCAAAGCAATCACCTTAAGACCGGCGATGCGCAGTTTCTCGATACATTTCGCAAAGCGCACATCGAACGTTGCGATCGCAGCGGCTTCGTTTTCGAGGGCAATGGCCAAGTGCAATGCGTCGGCCGTTTGCAGGGCGCAGTTGGGCGAACGTAGCCAGGTTGTGGCGCGTTGCAGAGCGGTGTCGGTGGATCGCAGCAGGACAAGATTGGTTGGAATCATCGCATCGAACGCATCCATGATCCGCGCCGCGTTGGGAGCGGTCTCGTCGTTCTTCCGGTAGCGCAACCCAATGTGCGAATAGAACTCCGCAACACACCATGAACTGATCGCAAGCGGCGCAGACTGCGCTGAATACCATTCTTCGGCAGAGGAACGATTGCCATCGCCGACCAGCAATGACACAAGCAGGTTGGTGTCGAGGTAGATCATTCGTCGACTTCTCCATCGCGCACGCGGCGGATCATGTCAACAGCGGATTCTTTCATCGGCGTCAGCGTCGCACGAAACGCGCGCAACGCCACCAAATCCATCTTCGGTTTCACTTTGACCGCATTGACCGGCACGATTTTTACGACGGGAATACCGCGCTTGGTGATCGTCACCGGTTCGCCGTTCTCAACCATCGTGACAATCGCGCTTAACTGTGCCTTTGCCTCAGCAATACTGAATGCACCCATCAGATTCCCCTAATGACCATGTAGATGGTCAAATGCTAGCACGCCCTTGCGAGCGGGAGGGACCATAACAGCCGGCATGGCGTAGATCCATATCCGGCGGGCCTCCTGGCAATAAAACGGCTGAAACACCGCACCAAATGGCGTTCTACGTTTTCCAATCAATGAAAAAACAAATACGCCACAAATATCGCCGC
>JANNRY010000093.1:0-11266 GCA_031401935.1 Betaproteobacteria bacterium
CATCCAACAGCGGCTGAATTGCATCGCGCTTTAATTTCAGCGCGGCACGATTGACAATGAGGCGGCTGGAAATTGGCATGATTTGTTCGACCGCCACCAGATGATTTGCATTTAGCGTGCTACCGGTCGAAACAAGATCGACAATCGCGTCGGCCAATCCCGTCAATGGTGCCAACTCCATCGAGCCGTATAGCTTGATGAGATTGACGTGCATGCCTTTGGTGGCGAAATGCTCCCGGGCTGTCTGCACAAATTTTGTCGCGACATTCTGGCGGGCACCGCGTTTGACGGCAGCGGCATAGTCAAAGCCCTCGCGTACCGCGACCATCATGTTGCATTTGCCGATATTGAGATCCAGCGGCTGGTAGAGACCCCCGCCGGTATGTTCCAGCAACACATCCTTGCCGGCAACACCCAAGTCGGCCGCGCCGTATTGCACATAAGTGGGCACATCGGAGGCGCGCACAATCACCAGCCTTACGTCGGCACGGTTGGTGGCAATAATGAGTTTGCGCGATTTTTCCGGATCGTCCAGCGGCACGATGCCTGCGGCGGCCAATAGCGGCAGCGTATCGTCGAAGATACGACCCTTCGATAAAGCAATGGTGGTAACACCATTCGAATTAGTCATGATTAGTTGATGCGCTCGATGTCAGCACCCAGTGCCACGAGTTTCTTTTCGATGTGGTCGTAGCCGCGGTCAAGGTGATAAATACGATCCACAATCGTCTCGCCTTCGGCCACCAGCCCGGCAATCACCAGACAAGCTGAAGCGCGAAGATCAGTTGCCATCACTGTCGCGCCAGTAAGTTTTGGCAGCCCCTTGACGATAGCGGTGTTGCCTTCAATGTCGATTTTTGCGCCCAGACGAACCAGCTCTTGTACATGCATAAACCGATTTTCGAAAATAGTTTCGGTCACGATAGCGGTGCCATCGGCGATAGTGTTTAGCGCAATGAACTGTGCTTGCATGTCGGTCGGAAACGCAGGATAGGGCGCGGTGCGCAAATTAACCGCCTTGGGACGGGCGCTGCTCACGATATGAATTTCATTCTCGGACGTGGTGATTGTCGCGCCGGCATCACGGAGCTTCTCGATCACTACGTCCAGCGTGCGCGGTGCGGCGCTGGTCACGCGCACATCCCCGCCGGTGGCAGTCACGGCCGCCAGAAAAGTGCCGGTCTCGATGCGGTCTGGCATTACAGCGTGCTCGGCTTTGCTTAGCGATCTAACGCCGTGAATCGTGATCACGTCGCTGCCATGCCCGCTGATATTGGCACCCATTTTGATCAAGCACTCGGCCAGATCAACTACCTCTGGTTCGCGCGCGGCATTTTCAAGCACCGTGGTGCCCTCGGCGAGGGTTGCGGCCATCATGAGGTTCTCGGTGCCGGTCACGGTCACGATATCCATGAATATGTGTGCGCCTTTCAATTTTGTGGCGCTCGCATGAATATCGCCAGCCTCAATAGCAATAGTGGCCCCCATCGCTTCCAGCCCCTTGATGTGCAAATCGACCGGACGCGCGCCGATGGCGCAACCGCCCGGTAGCGAGACGCGGGCTTTGCCAAAACGCGCGACAAGCGGGCCGAGCGCCAGAATCGATGCACGCATCGTTTTGACCAGATCGTAAGGCGCTGCCGGATTGGACAGATTGGCGGCATTGAGAACAACTGTCTCGCCGTTGCGCTGCGTGGTGATGCCCATTTGCTCGAGCAGCTTCAACATCGTGCCGATGTCATTCAATTGCGGCACGTTATGCAGCGTCAATGTCTCGGGCGACAGGATGGCGGCACACAGGGTCGGCAGCGCCGCATTTTTTGCGCCGGAAATACGCACGGTTCCGCGAAGCGGTTTTCCGCCCCGGATGGCTAGTTTTTGCATGGCTCGGGACGGTTAGGGGTTGACAGCATGATGCGACCACTCGTCGGGCGTGAGCGTCTGCATCGAGAGGGCGTGGATTTCTTCGCGCATGCGGTCACCCAGCGCACCGTAGACAATCTGATGACGCTGAACGCGCGACTTGCCTGCGAAAGCAGTGGAGACGATGACGGCCTGAAAATGCGCGCCATCACCTTCGATAGCGAGATGTTCGCAATCGAGTTTTTCGCGGATGTATGCCTGTATTGCTTCTGGGGTGACCATGAGACGAGTTGTGACCTGACGAATTAAAATAGTGAAACACTAGCATTGGCGCACATTTTCAGGCATTTTTGCCTCAAAACCCGCGTCAAATGGCGATCTACGCATTTGATGTGGAATTCTATTGCCGTAGCTTGTAACCCGATTTTAACAAGTAAAGGGTGACGGCAGAAAGGCAAAAAAATGCGCCCGCGGTGACACCGAACGAAAGCCAGACCGAAACGTCGGCTTTGCCAAAGAAACCATAGCGAAATCCGTCGATCATGTAGAAGAACGGATTGAGATGCGAAAGACCCCGCCAGAAGTCCGGCAGCGAGCGGATTGAATAGAACACACCCGACAAAAACGTGAGCGGCATAATGATGAAATTCTGGAAGGCGGCAAGCTGATCGAACTTATCCGCCCACAATCCGGCGATGAGGCCCAAAGCCGCGAGCAGCCCGCTACCCAGCAACGCAAAGACAACAATCCACAGCACGCTGTAAACCGGCACGTGCGCCACGAAAATCCCCACCAAAAATACGCCAAGTCCGACCGCCAGCGCGCGAACGACAGCCGCAATCAAATAGGCACCATAAAAATTCCAGTGCGATAGCGGAGGCAGCAATATGAACAGGATATTGCCGGTAATTTTTGACTGGATAAGCGACGAGGATGTATTGGCGAACGCGTTTTGCAGCATCGACATCATCGCCAGGCCAGGAACCAGAAACTGGTCATAGGTGACGCCGGGAAAGGCTGCATTGCTGCCGGACATCACGTGTGAAAAGATAAATAGGTACAGCAGTGCCGTCAACACTGGTGCCGCGACGGTCTGGAAGCCAACCTTCCAGAAGCGCAGTATTTCTTTCAGCAACAATGTTTGAAAGCCAATCATCTATTTGTTCATCACGTTAACGAAGACTTCTTCCAAATCCGGCTCGGCGACTTCCAGATTGGTAATGTGCGCGCCCGCTTGCCGCAAGGCGGCGAGCCGGGTTTCAACTTCGGACAAATCGTGAATCGCGAAATGGTGCCACGCGCCAGCTTGCCGCGTCCGTAATGCGAGTTGTGACGCTGGCAGATCGCCGTCGATTTTCACGCGTAGCACACGCTCTGAAAACGCATTAAGCAAATGGTCAGTCGTATCCATGGCAACGATCTTGCCTAGCTTCATCATCGCGATACGCGAGCATAGTTGCTGAGCTTCTTCCAGATAATGTGTGGTCAGCAGGATCGTATGTCCCGCTGTATTCAGCTCGCGAATGAACGCCCACAAAGTCTGCCGCAATTCAACATCCACGCCCGCAGTGGGTTCATCGAGAACAATCACCGGCGGTCGGTGTACCAATGCTTGTGCGACTAGCACGCGCCGCTTCATGCCACCGGAGAGCTGGCGCATATTTTGGTCGGCCTTGTCAGAGAGCGATAGCTTGGATAGCAACTCGTCGATCCAATTATCGAGCGCCGTACCGCGTGCAATGCCGAAGTACCCCGCCTGGAAGCGAAGGGTTTCGCGCACCGAAAAGAACGGATCGAACACGATTTCCTGCGGCACGATTCCCAACGCGCGTCTCGCGGCGCGGTAATCAGACACGACATCGTGCCCCATCACGCTAAGGCTCCCCGCTGATACTCGCGTCAGACCTGCCAGCGCCGAGATCAATGTTGTTTTCCCGGCACCGTTCGGACCCAGCAATGCAAAAAATTCGCCTTGCGCGATCGACAGGGAAATGCCCGCTAATGCGACAAAACTGCCGAAGCGTTTCTCGACGCCTCGGACATCAATGGCAGGGGTCATAGAGTTCTAATGAGCAGGAGCAGAAATACCGATGCCTACGACGGCACGTCGTTACAAAAAGCTATGCGGCAGCGTTGGCCTGTCCCAAGGGGCATTGGATCATGTCATCCACTCCGTACAGCGTCGCCAGCGTGGCAAGATTTTGCGGCAGGTGTACATAGCGCAACGATTTCCCCAGCCGCGCGGCTTCGCGTCGCCAGTGCAATAACAGCGCGACTGCGGAAGAATCAATGTCGGTGACATTGGCAAAATCAATCGCGAGACAGCTGGGTAGATTGTCCTGCGCCGCATAGAGCGCCGTCTCATCCAGAATTCTCGGCATGCTGACAAAATTCAGCGCGCCCTCGATCTGGAGAACTTCCCCCACCACCGTGCTGGCGTGCGTCGCGTCGACGCGGACGGGATTATTTTTGTGTTGCATTCTTCGCGTTGCGCTCAGACAGCGATTTGATCAGCCCATCGATTCCGCTCTTCTGGATTTCAGTGTTGAACGAGCTACGGTAGTTGGTGACCAACGACACGCCGTCGATCAGCACGTCATAAACCTTCCAGCTATCGCCGGATTTTTCCATGCTGTAGTCAATTGGAATCGGCTGGCCGCCCGGCTGAATGACCTGTGTTTTAACCACGACTTCGGTATCCGCAGCAGCCACTTTCAACGGTTTCACATCGATGCTTTGATTGCGAAACTGAGTAAGTGAGGTTGAGTACGTGCGCACCAGCAGTGTGCGAAATTCATCGATAAGCGATTTCTTTTGCGCGTCGCTAGCGTCGCGCCAATTCCTGCCAACGGCAAGTTGCGTCATACGGACGAAGTTAAAAAGCGGCAATATCTTTTCGTCTGCAAGTTTCTCAATTTTCTTCTGGTTACCAGCAGCAAGATCTTTGTCCGCCTTGAGAGCGGCAAGGATTTCGGTGGTGTTTTTTCGCACCAGTGCGTCAGGCGACTCCTGCGCCACGGCGGAATGCGAATTTAGGCCAACTACAACGATGGCCAGAATAATCAATTTTTTCAACATTTTGGATTCGATCAAAGGTTATGGAAGGTAATGCAGCAGAGTAACGCGCGCTGTTCGTTTTCGTCTACTTTATGAAGTCAGGAATGCAGCGATTTTAAAGTAGTCCCAACGACTACTTTTTCGCTGGCGCGGGTTCGCCCTCAGCCGCTTTGCCAAACATGAATTGACCGATCAGCCGTTCAAGCACTACTGCTGACTGCGTCAACGTGACCTTATCGCCATTGCTGAGCTTCTTGTCTTCGGCACCAGGCTCCAGACCGATATAAACCTCGCCGAGCAATCCTGACGTCAGAATTGACGCGCTGGTATCTTTGGGAAACGTATAACGCTTATCCATCGTCAACGTCACCGCCGCCTGAAATTTGTCATTATCAAATTTGATATCCGACACACGTCCTACCAGCACGCCCGCACTTTTGACTGGTGCCTTTCCCTTCAGCCCGCCGATATTGCTGAAGTTCGCCGCTACCGTGTAGGTGCTTGATTGCCGATCCTCACCCAGATTCCCGACACGCAGCGCTAGAAACAACAGGGCTGCAACGCCCAACAACATAAAAATTCCAACCCAAAGGTCGATGGTTTTACGATCCATGATCAATCACCTCTCAGCATAAAGCCCGTCAAAATCAAATCCAGTAACAACACCGTTAGCGCGGAAGTAACAACGGTGCGTGTTGTGGCCCGGGCGACGCCCTCTGCGGTTGGGTCCGCATCAAATCCTTCAAACGTGGCGATGATGGAAATCGCCACGCCGAATACAATCGATTTCACAAAACCGTTCAGCACGTCGTAGCGAAAGTCCACGGCGGCGTGCATGTTGCTCCAAAATACACCTGCATCAACGCCCACCAAGAGCGTCGCTACAAGGTAGCCGCCAAAAATTCCCATTGCTGAAAACAATCCCGCAAGCAACGGCATTGATATGGCACCAGCCCAGAATCGCGGTGCAACCACTCTGGCGATCGGGTCAATTGCCATCATGTCCATGGCCTTGAGCTGTTCCGTGGCTTTCATCAATCCAATCTCTGCTGTGATCGCTGAACCAGCCCGACTTGCGAACAGCAGCGCGGTCACCACTGGTCCGAGTTCGCGCACCAGCGAAAGTGCAACGAGTACCCCCATGGTTTCCTCTGCGCCATATTTTTGCAGTGTTTCAAACCCTTGCAAACCAAGCACCATGCCAATGAACAGACCCGACACCATGATGATGACAAGCGACATCACACCGGCGAAATAAATTTCGCGAATCGTCAGACGGAAACGCCGGAAACTCATGCCGGAATTAGCCAATATCAGCATGAAAAAGCGTGCCATTGAGCCGGCGCGCCATAGCGTATTCACACCACGCCCACCCAAACTTCGAATTGCGTTAATCATGCGCGCAACCGGGATGCTGTGCTTCCGACGGCAGGAGCCAGACCAAGCTGCTCGGCATAGTCGCCAGCTGGATAATGAAACGGCACTGGCCCGTCGAGTTCGGCATGGACGAACTGTTTTACGAACGGCTCTTCGGTAGCGCGAATTTCATCTGGCGTCCCATGGCCGACGATACGACCATCAGAAACAAAATAAAGGTAGTCGACAATTTGCATCGATTCGACGATATCGTGCGTCACGACGATCGACGTGGCACCAAGTGCGTTGTTGAGTTTGCGAATCGTCTGGCCAACGACGGAGAGCGATATTGGATCAAGTCCAGCGAATGGTTCGTCATACATGATGAGCATCGGGTCAAGCGCCACGGCACGCGCAAGTGCTACGCGACGCGCCATGCCACCTGAAAGTTCGGCCGGAAACAATTTGGACGTTCCGCGCAAACCCACCGCGTTCAACTTCATCAATACCAGATCGCGGATCATGTCTTCGGGCAAGGTCGTGTGTTCGCGCAACTGGAACGCGATGTTGTCGAATACCGTCATATCGGTGAACAACGCACCAAACTGGAACAACATACCCATCTTGCGCCGCATCGCATACATGCCTTCGCGGTCGAGCAAGGCAATATTCTGACCATCGACACGCACCATGCCCTTCGACGGCGTCAACTGCCCACCGATCAGGCGCAGTAACGTGGTCTTGCCACAGCCAGAGCCACCCATGATGGCAACCACTTTGCCCTTGGGCACATTCAGGCTGATGCCTTGCAGTATGGCGCGCTTGCCATAAGAAAAATCGACATTGTCGATTTCAACGAAGGATTGTGAGGGGGAGGAAGACAAGATTTTGATTCGTTATGGTGGGCAGGAGTCGAGCAGAGGAGCAACTGTTAAGCTTATTTTATCATCCACAATGCTGATTCTCGTTATAGCGACGCCGACCAAGCGCTAAGTCGTTCATGCTTGGCACCCGACGCAAGGTTAATCGACAACTTCGACCTACAGAGCGCGCAGGAGTTCGCTAAACTGTATTGTCCCAACTACTGCCGCGTCCCTATAATCCGGCAGTGTTCCATGAGATTTGGGTAAAACGTCGGATCACACCACTTACTGCCAACCGCCTTGAAACCCTCACTTCTTATCGTCGATGATGATCCCTTGATCGGGGAAAGCTTGGCATTTATGCTGTCCGATGATTTTGACGTGCGTGTGCGCGAAAACCGCGCTGACGCAATGGCGCTACTCAAAGAGGGTAATTTTCACCCTCGACTTGCGCTAATCGACTTAGGCTTGCCGCCGTTACCGCAGTTGCCGACTGAGGGATTCAAATTACTGGGCGACCTTCTTGCGTGGTCGCAAAGCATTCGAGTTCTTGTGTTGTCTGGGCAGAACGAGGATTCCAATGCAAGACGCGCCCGCGCGTTGGGTGCCATTGAGTTAGTACCCAAACCTTGTGATCCGGTACACCTGAGAAAACTTCTCTTCGCGGCGCTTAATACCGACGACGAAGAAATATTATCGAGTCCGGAAGACATCGTGCATAACCTCATTGGCGACAGCCCGCCAATGCGAAACCTGAGAAGCCAAATCGATCTCTATGCGTCCTCCACATTTCCAGCGCTCATTGAGGGGGAATCGGGGAGTGGTAAAGAACGGGTCGCGGCGGCGCTGCATTATTTGAGTCCACGCGCAAAGCTACCGTTTCTGGCGCTCAACTGCGGGGCGATCTCCACTAATCTGGTTGAGCCTACTTTGTTCGGATACGTCAAGGGTGCTTTTACAGGTGCCGTTGCGAACAAGGCCGGCTATTTTGAAGACGCCGGTGACGGTACGCTTTTCCTTGATGAAATTGGCGAGCTCCCGCTCGATTTACAGCCAAAACTATTGCGTGTGCTTGAGAACGGCGAATTTCAACGCGTGGGCGATACCCATACAAGACACTCAAAAGCGCGCATCGTGGCTGCCACCAATCGTGACTTACGCACTGAAGTCAAAGCTGGACGATTCCGTGCCGACCTATATCATCGGCTCTCAGTTTTTTCGGTGTTGGTTCCACCTTTGCGACAATTGGGCGGCGATAAATTGAAGTTGATGGAGCACTTTCGCGTCCAATACGCTCTTAAGCACCAAACGCAGCCGTTCACGCTTGATGACGCTGCGCGCCAAGCATGGGAACACTACGCGTTTCCCGGAAATGTACGCGAACTGAAAAACATTGTCATTCGGTTGACTGCGAAATACGCAGGCTATACGGTCGGTAAAACCGAATTGGACACCGAGTTTGAGCTACCGGAAGCTGAAATAAATACGTCTGTACAGCCAGACGGCGATGGTTTCGATCCAAGACGTGAAATCGAAAGCAATCCGTCATTTAACCTCGATCAAGTGCTGGCAGCGGTGGAGCTGAAGTACATCGATGCTGCGATTGAATTGTCCCGAGGAAACATGTCGCAGGCGGCAAGGGTGCTGGGAGTTTCCCGGTCAACCCTTTACAGCAGACTTGAAGCGTTGCGGCCAGGCGCGGACAAAGCCATTTGATGGCAGTGCTACACTCTGCACGTTTCGTTTTATGACCAACAGCGCCTACAGCGGAAATCACCATTCATGACGATGTACCTGGAACATTTTGGACTTCGCGAAGCCCCATTCAAAATTACTCCCCACACCGAATTCTTTTTTGCCGGTGCCAATCGGGGTGAAACGCTTGAAGCCCTGATTTATGCCATCAGCAGTGGCGAAGGGATTGTTAAGGTCACCGGTGAAGTCGGGTCCGGCAAGACAATGTTATGCCGGGTGCTGATGGAGCGCCTCCCGAAATCTGTCGAAACCATTTATTTCGCCGTGCCGTCGCTATCGCCTGACGAATTGCTCGCGACCGTTGCAAGCGATCTTGGCGTGGAAACAGACGGCGTCAACATCACCAAGCTGATTCGCGCCCTGCAGGGCAGGCTGATCGAGATCTACGGCAGCGGCAAGCGCGTCGTGGCGCTGATCGACGAAGCGCATGCCATGCCGGTCGAGACTTTGGACCAGATTCGGCTGCTGTCTAATCTCGAAACAAGTCACGAAAAATTGATCCAGATTGTTCTGTTTGGCCAACCCGAGTTGGATCAGCATCTCTCGATGCCCAATATCCGCCAACTTAAAGAACGCATTACGCACAGCTTCAATCTATTGCCCTTGCCTGCGCGCGACATCAAGGATTATCTAAGTTTTCGCCTGCGTGCTGCGGGCTATCGCGGCCCCGACCTGTTCAGCGCGGAAGCACTGAAAATCATCACGGAAGCGTCTGAAGGACTGACGCGGCGCATCAATATCTATGCCGACAAGACCTTGCTTGCAGCGTATGCCGCTGGTACGCATACGATCACCACAGATCACGTGCGCGCCGCGATCACCGACACGCAAATCGTACTTCCCGCACCAAAATCCAACCGGAAAAAGATTGGCTTCGTGATCGGTGCATCAATATTGGCGGGTGCGATCGTAGGCTTCGCAGCCGGTCGTTACTCGATGCCTGCTACATCTATCTCCGATTCCGTCACGAACGCGCAAGTTGGCGTGATCAAACCACCCGAGGTCCCGAGTCAGAAAATCACCAAGATTGCGGAGCCTTCAGCGCCGACAGGCACGCAGCAACAAGTGGAGAAGTCGGCTCCGGTTGCGTCTGCGCCGCTCCCAGCAGTTGAAACAACTGCCGCCACAAATGTGGCAAATACAAATGCCGTTTCAGCGCGTCTGCCCGCTGAGTCTATCGCTACGTCGCTTGGCACAGACGCGCCGACCAATCCAATCGCATCAACAGATGCAGACTGGCTCGGCAAACGGTTAGCCGCAGACGCGGCACGCATCGCGACATTGCCTAAAAATCGTTACACAATTCAATTGATGAACGCCGATCAACGCGAGCAATCGGCCATCCAGTCTTATTTACGCACCGCCAGCCGTGATCTGAACCCTGAGCTGATCATGGTCTATCCGACTGGAAGTGCTGCCAACGAGCGCGTGAGCGTGTTGTACGGCGATTTTGGAGGCCTGTCGGAAGGCGCAGCGGAACTTGGCAATTTGCCCGCGCGCGTTAGCAAGTTTCGACCTTACGTCCGCTCGTTTGGCGCGGTGCAGGATGGCGTCCGACTTACAACTCCTTAGTGCCATGCTGAGCCTGCTGAATATCTTTGAGCCGCCCTTCTAAAGTAAATTTGTAAATAAATAGCCCAAGCCATTGCTTTTATTGGCTAATCGACTTATAAAGATATGCATATTTGCCAAAAACAATAATTTTTCTTGGTAGCCTGCTGGCTGGACCTGTACTACCTCAATGCCAAATACAAAATATCGATTTATGAGTTCAAGAATATCTGCGTATTTATTCCATGCAGGGCGAGGAGCCTCTCTTGCTCCACGTTCGGTGTTGCGCGTTTTATTGTCGGTCGGCATTGCGACCGGGCTCACGGCTTGCGGCACGCTACCCGTCGCCCGAACTGACGGGCATCTCAAGGGTGCGCCCCAGTCTGACAACACAAAGGTACCCGGCGGCATGAATGCCCCATCCGCCGTGCCCCAAACTGTTCGTCAGGTACCGCTGCCGCCGCCGCCGATGGCGCGTGTGGATGAAGTGAAATATTCGGTGACGGTCAACGACGTTCCGGTACAGGAATTGCTATTCGCCATCAGTCGCGATACTAAAGTCAATATTGACATTCATCCTGATATCAAAGGGCGCGTCACGCTTAACGCCATTGATCAGACCTTAAAGCAGATTCTTACGCGCGTCTCCAAACAGGTCGACGTGCGCTGGGAAGTGGATGGCCCGAATATCGTAGTGAAGGCCGATTCGCCATACTTGAAAATTTACAAGGTAGATTACGTCAACATGCAGCGCGACTCGACCAGTTCTATCAGTGTGCAGACACAAGTTGTTGGTCCCAGCACAGGCGCGGCGGGCGGTG
>JANNRY010000094.1:0-12834 GCA_031401935.1 Betaproteobacteria bacterium
GACGTTGATCTTGCCGCTGGCTATCCCGGCCTACGTGCTCGCTTATACATATACGGACGTTTTGCAATACGCGGGGCCGGTTCAGACCTTGCTGCGGGAAAGCTTCGGTTGGCAGGGTAAACAGGACTACTGGTTCCCGGAAATTCGCTCGCTCGGTGGTGCTGCTGCGATGTTGACACTCGCACTGTACCCGTACGTGTACGTGCTGGCGAGGGTGGCCTTTCTCGAGCAATCCACCTCACTCAACGAAGCCGCACGAAATATGGGCTTAGGACCTCTCAGCGTATTTTTCCGTATTGCACTGCCACTCGCGCGGCCGGCCATTGCTGCCGGTGTCGCGTTAGCGCTGATGGAAACGCTGGCCGACTACGGCACGGTTTCGTATTTCGGCGTGCCGACCTTTACGACCGGCATTTTCAATGCCTGGTTTTCACAGGGAGACCGCATTGCCGCGGCTAAGCTGGCGGTGATCCTGATGGGCTTTGTCATTCTCGTGATGCTGCTTGAACATTGGGCAAGACGTCGGGCGCGCTTTCATCAAAGCACCGGACGCCGCCACGTTCGCGTGCCGCTGCACGGTGCAAAAGCATGGGTTGCCACCTCGCTATGCGCACTGCCGATTGCCATCGGCTTTGCCACTCCCACGCTCATCCTGCTCAAATTGGCTCTCACCGAAGGCGATGTTCAATTCGGTGCGCGTTTTATCAAGTTGTCGATCAACAGCTTTAGCGTTGCTGCCATTACGGCGATGATCGCGGTGTCAGCGGCGCTATTGCTCGCCTACATAGCCCGGTCCTCGGGCAAGCGCTTACAAGCGTCGCTCAATAGACTGGTCGGCCTTGGCTATGCGGTGCCCGGTACCGTTATTGCGGTTGGCGTACTGATTCCACTCATCGCGCTCGACCATTTTCTGGTCGACAGCATCGCAGCAATTTTTGGGTTCAAGACCGGCCTGCTGCTAACGGGCGGTTTTCTGGTGCTGATCTATGCCTACCTGATTCGCTTCCTCGCTGTTGCCTTGCAAAGCGTGGAAGCGGGTTTAAGCAAGATCACGCCGAATATGGACGATGCAGCGCGTTCGTTAGGCTCAACGCCATTTGAAGTGATGCGGGAGGTGCACATGCCACTCTTGCGCACCAGCCTGATTACGGCAGGTCTGCTGGTGTTCGTGGATGTGATGAAAGAGCTTCCGGCCACGCTGGTCATGCGGCCGTTCAATTTCGATACGCTGGCGGTGCAAACCTACAATCTGGCGATGGATGAACGCCTGGCCGAAGCCTCAACGGCTGCACTGGTGATCGTGGCAGTGGGATTGATTCCGTTGATCATGGCGTCGCGCGCCATTACCAAGCCGCAGGATGATGCTGCGCGTTTACTACCGACGGCAAATCTGGCGACGCAGTCCTGAGGCTTCGTCATTCCGGCACAGTGGTGAAACTTCGCCATTTCGGCGCCGTTGTGAAACTTCGCCATTCTGGCGAAGGCCGGAATGACGAATATCTGGAACGCTTATCTGTAACCTTTAGACGAAGATTTTACTTCCAGCCCACGCGGTCAAAAATCTGCGCAGCAGCAGCGTAATTCTTACCCACCGTATCCATCGGTAACGGATCGCGCTTGAATGTTCCCAATGAAGCAAGCTGCGCATTAACCGGCTTGCCCACGACGGGATATTCATTGTTGCCGCCAGAAAAATAATCCTGTGCTTGCGGGCTCGCGAGATACTCTAAAAATTTTATCGCGTTCGCCTTGTTGGGCGCATATTTGGCCACGCCAGCACCCGAAATATTGATGTGCGCGCCGCGATTTCCCTGATTCGGGAAAATGACGCCAACTTTTTCGGCGGCAGCTTTATCATCCGGCTTGTCGGATTTCAACATCCGAACGAAATAATAGGTGTTGCCCAGCGCGATATCGCATTCGCCTGCGCTGACGGCCTTGATCTGATCGGTGTCGCCACCTTTTGGCGGCCGCGCCATGTTGGCAACGACACCTTTGGCCCAAGCTTCCGCTTTCTCTGGGCCGTTCGCGGCAATGATCGATGACATCAGCGATAAGTTGTACGGGTGATTACCGGAACGCACGCAAATTTTACCTTTCCATTTTGGATCGGCGAGGCTTTCGTAGTCGGGCAATTGCGATTTATCCACGCGGCTTTTTGCGTAAAAGATCGGGCGGGCGCGCACCGAAAAGCCGAACCAGCTTCCATCGGCGGCACGAAGCTCGGCGGGAATTTTTTCTTCAAGAAGCGCTGACTTGATCGGCTGAAACAAACCCAGTTGTTGCGCCTTGAGCAAACGGCCCATGTCCACCGTCACCAGCAAATCCGCCGGGCTTTTATCGCTTTCGCTTTTCATGCGCTCGATCAGTGGATCCTCCGGGCCTTCGATCCGATTCACCTTGATGCCGGTGGCATTTTCGAAGTTGGTATAGAGCGCTTCGTCGGTTTGGTAGTGACGCGAAGAGTAGAGGTTAAGCACTTGTTGTTGCGCGTGGACGACCGACGCGCTAAGTGCAGCGGCCAGTCCGAAGGCAGTAACGGCCAGCGCCGCAATATGAATCTGTTTCATTGACGAATCCTTCCGATGTGGAGTGAATGCGGCCGGTTTTGCCGCGTTACCTTTCAAGACCTTAATCTTAATGCGAATTATTCTTATTTGTCAATCCATTCGAGACGCGGGCGCTGGCATATAATTGGAAACATGTCGCACTACCTTGAAATCAATGGCGTTTCTTTTTCCTATCCAGACGGCACCAAGGTCTGCGAAGACCTTTCGTTCGGCGTTGAAGAGGGCGAAATCGGCTGTCTGCTGGGGCCAAGTGGCTGTGGCAAAACGACCGTTTTGCGCTTGATCGCTGGATTTGAGCGCCCCTCGGTTGGTGAAATCCGCATACGCCAGACATTATTAGCCGACAGCCGAATGTGCACTCCGCCAGAGAAGCGGCGCATCGGCTTGGTGTTTCAGGATTACGCGCTGTTTCCGCATCTGACTGTCGCCAAGAACGTCGCTTTCGGCCTGCGTCATCTGAACGCCGCTGCCGCCGCTGCGCAAACCCAAGAAATGCTGGAAATGGTGCGCCTGACCGATGAGGCGCAAAAATATCCGCACGAAATTTCAGGTGGCCAGCGGCAACGCGTCGCCCTCGCTAGGGCACTCGCACCCAAACCCGACCTGCTGCTGCTCGACGAGCCGTTTTCGAATCTCGACGTGGAACTGCGCGAAAAACTTGGATTGGAAGTGCGCGCGCTGCTTCGCCAACTTTCCACGCCTGCACTGCTCGTCACACACGACCAGCACGAAGCGTTTTCGATTGCCGACAAGATCGGTGTAATGCACGAAGGCAAAATCCTGCAATGGGATTCTGCTTATAACCTTTATCATCGACCCGGATCGCGTTTTGTCGCAGACTTCGTCGGCCAAGGCGTGCTGATGCGCGGCACGGTGGTCGGCAATGATTGCATCGACACAGAGTTGGGCTTGCTGCCGCACTGCCCCGGCTGCGCGTTGAGGAATGGCGAATCCGTTGAAGTGCTGCTGCGTCCCGATGACATCCTGCACGACGATGACAGCAACCGCCAGGCCGAGGTGCTGCACAAGGCGTTTCGCGGCGCCGATATTCTCTACACGCTAAAGCTCCCCTCTGGCAGCAAAGTGCTCTCGCTTGTCCCCTCGCACCACAACCACGAGATCGGCCAGAAGATCGGCATCAAGCTGGAGATTGACCACGTGGTGGCGTTTCCGGCGGCATAAAGCGCATGCCAAAAGCGCGATTGGCGCGCGTGGAGTTGTAACGATTATTCAACTCGCAATCGTCGTCTCGCGTCTTCCCGTGCCTTGCGGGGCGTGACGCCAAAGCGACGCTTGAACTCAGTGGCGAACGTGGTGGCGCTCATAAAACCGTGGTGCTCGGCCAGCGCTGCAATGGGTGTCTCAGTCGTACGGATCGCTTCCGCCACAGCGTCGAGCCGCAGGTTGCGCACGTGTGCAATCGGGGTGACACCGCGAAATTTGCGAAAGTATATTTGCAGATTGCGGGCGCTGGTGCGGCACTCTGCAGCGATGTCATCGATTGTGATGAGCGAATGCAGATTGGCTCTGATGAACAGATCAGCTTTCTTCAAAAAATAAGGTTCAATCGCAGGTTTCTGCGCTGGGAGCGCCACATTGGTTGAAATCTGCTTTGCCTTGTGCCGATTCCACGCCGCAACAAATCGCAGATAAGCCCGGTAGCTCGCCCGCGCCTCGTCATGGCGGCCGAGCGCTGCCAACACCAGCGAGCGATCATAGTGCGCGTATTCGATGCTGCGCGACAACGTGCCGATCTTGCGGGCCAATACCAGCACCGTGTCGAGCTGATGCAGTGCCTCGTTGAGCATACCCTTCAATCGCAGTGCCCATGCATAGGTTTGCCGATAGCCGATCTCCTCATGTACGTCACCCGAGGTTTGCGTTCGTTGAATCCGCTTCGGTGTGTTTCTCAGCACCTCGTCGACATTACCAAGCAAAATATTGGCGCGCTCAATACGGCCTTCCAACATCCATGCCCGCGCCTCAAATCCACCACGCCGCGCGGCGACAATGCCTTTTTCATAGATGGATTTGGCAGTCAGCGCATCGGCGTTGTCTTTCAGGATATCGTCCAGTTCCAGCGCGAGCGGGTTGGCGCGAGCGTGTGGGCTGCCTTGTTTGGTTAATGCGATGGTGTAATGCGCCAACCCTAAAGCCGTGCTCATTCCGGCGATGTAAAAATCGTCTTTCGATTGCGCGGCGAGTGCCAAGCCACGATTGCCGAATGCCACCGCGTCGGTGTATTCGCAACGATCCAGTGATATGTACGTCAGCGTCTGAGTAGCACGTGCCGCCTCTTTGTATTCGCCGAGCGCCTCGAGTTCCTGCATCGCCTCCAGCGCCAGTGGAAAAGCCGCGCTGGGGCTGCCTTGCTGGTGCAATGTGCGAGCTGACAAAAACTTCGCGCGCGCCCGTGCTACCGGATTAGCCAACCGGTCAGCCAGTATCGACGCGTCCGCCAATCGCTTGCGTGCCGCTGGATAATTGCAGACGATAAATTCGTTCGACGCGGCGAGCAAACCAAGTTCCAACTGGTCGCTCTCGGCAAGGTCGGTGCGTGCAAGCCATGTCGTCAACAACGCCAACGCCTGACGCGACTGCGCGGATTGCTCAAAGGCAATCGCTTCCGCAATCGCACTCCCGATATCGTTGGGTGCTCGCGCATCGGACGCTTCGGAGTTTGTTTTTGTGGTTGAAGCCATGGCAAACCCTTAATTAAAACAGCTACGTCATTTCGAATGAAGACAAGAACCTGGATTCAATATGCCAGTAAAAGAATGATGCGCACAATACCGTGATGGCGTCTCGTGTCGGTTTAATTCCCAATTGTCTGACACCGAATGTCGGCGTTGTCCGATGTAGGTGGCCACTGTTCACCTTCATCATGAAATGCACGACCCCGACGGCAATCACACGATCTGCCTTGCCGGGATTTATGCTGCATCGCCGCCAACTTGGAGATACCATGGAAAACAATGAACTCATCGACACGCTAAACACCCTGATCGAAACATCACGCGACGGCGACAAGGGGTTCACCACTTGTGCCGAGGACGCGAAAGACTCGGCACTCCGCGCTTACTTCACGATCTGCGCGACACGCTGTCGCAAGAGCGTGCAAACGTTGGAAGAACTCGTGAAATTTCACGGCGGCACGCCGGAACAGTCAGGCTCCATGCTGGCCCCGGTTAACCGCGCATGGCTCAATCTGCGCGCCGCCATCAGCAGCAACAGCGACTTGGCTGTACTGGAAGAATGTGAACGCGCTGAAGATGTGGCCTTGCGTTCTTATCAACACGCACTCGAGCAGGAGCTTCCGCCTGACGCGCGCGCGTTAGTCGAGCTGCAGCTAAACGGTACACAGGAAAATCACGACCGCGTTCGCATGCTGCGTGATGAACGAAAGAAGATTGCAGCTTAAAGAATATCAATCTCTAGCACTGGCGCGGCTTTCTGGACACTTTATGTCTGGGAAGCCCGCCAAATGGCGTTCTACGCATAAGAATGTCATTTCTAACCCCGCTTCATCGGGTGAGAAATATGCTGCTGTTGTGTAATACTAAAGCAGATTTCTCTCTACGTTCTAAGTGACAATAGCACTCTGAGTCAGCATTGAAGACTGATGCGCGTGACACTCAATTACCCATCGCACCGCCAGCCATGCCGACCGATGCTGCGGGTTGCAGTTCAATTGGTGAGACTATTGGACATGGATAAAAACTCAGAAATAGAACTCAAGCTGGCAATCGATCCCCTCGATGCCGCTGCGTTTCGCAGGCTCCCGTTACTGCGAGAAAAAAATCTTGATCGGCCGAAGCGCCGCAAGGTGTTCAACACCTACTTCGACACCCCGGACCTTTTGCTGAAACAAAACGCGATGGCTCTGCGGCTACGCAAGATGGGAGGCAAGTGGCTACAAACACTTAAAACTGCGGGGACGGTGACTGGCGGATTGCACGATCACGGCGAGTGGGAGTATCCACTTCAGGCGCCACAACTCGATCTCTCGCTGTTTCGTGAGACGCCGTTGGTAGCACTTGCCGGCAGCAAGCAATTGCACCTGACGCTCAAGCCTGTGTTCACGACAGAATTTTATCGAACCACGTGGCGTGTAAAAACCGCGCCGGGACAACAAGTTGAAGTGGCGCTGGATCAGGGCGTGCTTCGTTGCGGCGAAAGTGAAGCTGCCATTTCCGAAGTTGAGATTGAATTGCTGGAGGGCAACGCCGCTGCAGTATTCGATGTCACCACCGCGCTTGCGTCATTGATTGCGTTGCGCCCGGAAAGTCTCAGTAAAGCCGAACGCGGGTACCGGCTGTTCAGGCCCGAACCTCTCGAAGCAAGACGCGCCAGCGCGATCGAACTCAAACGCAAATGGACGCCGCAACAGGCGCTGCAAACCATTGTGGCATCAAGCCTTGCGCACTATGTTGCCAATGTCGACGGCGCATTAAACAGCGACGCGCCCGAATATATTCACCAATTGCGCGTGGCCATGCGGCGTTTGCGCTCAGCCTTACGCACTTTCAAGGCAGCAAACGCAGAAACGATAAGCGCAGAAGTGAAATGGCTTGCGGGTGCGTTGGGCGACGCGCGCGACTGGGACGTCCTGCTGATGGGCAACCTGCCGGTGCTGCTGGATGTTTTTGGTGACCCGAACCTCACCAAGACACTGATGGCGGCAGCCACGCAGCGACAAAGCGACGGGCGAAAGTCCGCACGCGTGGCACTTGCATCGCCACGCGCAACCCTGCTGGTGCTGGCCATCGCTCGCTGGGTCACAGTACCGGGCGAACTAACGTTGCTGCCAGCCCGCAAAGTGACGGTTGCAGATGCTGGCGACGCGCGCACGGTGAAGCTCACCCAGTTTGCATCGCAAGGCATCCGTCAGCGGCACCGCCGATTGCTGCGCGACAGCGCGGCGTTAACCGAGCTCACCCCGGAAGCGCGCCATCAGGTGCGGATCGACGCCAAACGTTTGCGCTACCTGGTGGATTTCTTTTCGAGCCTGTTCTCGAAAACGCGGGTTGAACGATACGAGAAAATACTTGGCCGCATTCAGGACCTGCTGGGCGAGACCAACGACGACGTGATCGCGATGGCGCATATCGAAAGCTTGTCACCACCTGAACGATTCATCGAATTCGCAAGAGGCTGGTTCGCAGCGCGCACATCGGCCAATCTTGCTGGCATGGATCCGCTGATTGCCGATCTGCATGACGCCAAGCATTTCTGGGGAAGAAAACCTGAACCAACACCTGTGGCAGATGGTTAAGTGCTTGATATTTGGCAAGGCGGATGCGAGAAAGTTACCGATAAAACGCTTCGACGGTTCCCTTCAATTTGATTAGCAGCGAATTACCCTTGCGATCCACTTTCTTGCCCACCGGCACCCGCACCCAGCCTTCGCTGATGCAGTACTCCTCGACATCTGACCGCTCTTTCCCATTGAAACGAATGCCGACGTCGTGCTCGAATACCGCAGCAACGTGATGCGGGCTGCGCGGGTCTGCTGAGAGGTGGTCTGGTAGCGGCGGGGGTAGGATTGGGGCTGTGTCGTTCATGGCGATATTTTTCTAGGATGTTTAGCGTTTGAGAGCATATCGAGCTTCGATTGCGCCGAAAGTATATCGGGGTTGGCTACGCGTATTCACAGAGTCCAATAATATAGCGGCTCTCGGGCAAAAATAGACCGAAGGAGCATGCCAATTGGTGATCTACATAAAAACGGTGTCTACGTTACTCTAGTTGACGTTTGCGCCTGACTCTCGTCCAAACGAAAAACGAAAGGGCCGACAACAGCTTGCACTCAAGCTGTTGTCGGCCCTTTTTGCTCTAAGACCGTTCCTCAGAATTTATGCAATATCGAACCGGTCCAGATTCATCACCTTCGTCCATGCCGCCACAAAGTCACGCACGAACGCTTCGTGCGAATCACTTGACGCATACACTTCCGCAAGCGCACGGAGCAGCGAGTTCGAACCAAAGACGAGATCCGCAACGGTACCTGTCCATTTGAGTTCGCCCGTCTTACGGTCGCGTCCCTCCAACACGCCTTCCGTTGTGGCGGACTTTCGCCACGTCGTATTCATGTCGAGCAGATTCACGAAGAAATCATTGGTCAACGTCTCTGGCCGCTTGGTAAACACACCATACTGCGCCTGCCCGACGTTTGCGTTCAGTGCGCGCATGCCACCGACTAACACGGTCATCTCCGGCGCGGTCAAGGTCAGCAGATTTGAACGATCCACCAACATCTCGGCGACTGCCCCCTCGTGCCCTTTCTGCACATAGTTGCGGAAACCATCTACAGCAGGTTCCAGTACGGCGAACGAATGCACATCGGTCTGCGCTTGCGACGCGTCGGTGCGGCCTGGTGAGAAGGGAACCTTCACGTTTTGCCCGGCCTTCTTCGCTGCAGCTTCGACGGCTGCGCAACCACCGAGTACGATCAGATCGGCAAGCGAAATTTTCTTCCCGTTAGATTGCGCGCCGTTAAAGTCCTTTTGAATCGCTTCCAGGTTCGGCAGGACCTTCGCTAATTCGGCTGGCTGATTTACTTCCCAATCCTTTTGCGGTGCGAGGCGAATGCGTGCCCCGTTCGCACCTCCGCGCTTGTCACTGCCGCGGAATGTTGACGCGGACGCCCATGCGGTGGTGACGAGTTGCGAGATCGACAGCCCTGACACGAGGATTTTTGCCTTCAACGCAGCAACGTCCTGCTCGTCAACCAGCTTGTGGTCAACTGCTGGAACCGGGTCTTGCCAGATCAGCACTTCCGAAGGTACCAGCGGACCAAGATAGCGCGCCTGCGGTCCCATGTCGCGATGGGTCAGTTTGTACCAGGCGCGGGCGAATGCATCTGCCAATTCCTGCGGATTCTGGTGGAAGTGGCGGGAAATCTTTTCGTAGGCAGGGTCCATTCGCAGGGCCATGTCCGCCGTGGTCATCATCGGGGCGTGGCGCTTCGAGGGATCATGCGCATCGGGCACGAGCGTCGCGGCGGCGGGGTCCTTTGGCTTCCACTGGTGCGCGCCGGCCGGGCTCTTGGTCAGTTCCCATTCATGCCCAAACAAGGTGTCGAAATAGCTGTTGTCCCATTGGATCGGGGTGGGTGTCCATGCGCCTTCAATGCCGCTGGTGATAGTGTGGACGCCTTTGCCGGAACCAAACGAATTTATCCAGCCGAAGCCTTGCTCTTCGATGCCAGCGCCCTCTGGTTCAGGGCCGCAATACTGGCCCGGATTGGCCGCGCCGTGAGATTTGCCGAAAGTGTGTCCGCCAGCAACGAGCGCGACGGTCTCCTCGTCATTCATCGCCATGCGCGCGAAGGTCTCGCGGATATCGCGAGCAGAAGCGACTGGGTCCGGCTTGCCATTTGGGCCTTCCGGGTTCACGTAGATCAGCCCCATCTGCACGGCACCCAGCGGGTTCTCGAGCTCGCGGTCGCCGGTGTAGCGGTTGTCGCCCATCCACTCGGCTTCTGGACCCCAATAAATCTCCTCTGGCTCCCAGACGTCCGCACGCCCGCCGGCGAAACCGAAGGTCTTGAATCCCATCGAGTCCAGCGCAACGTTGCCGGCAAGAATCATCAGGTCGGCCCAGGAAAGTTTCTTGCCATACTTCTGCTTGATAGGCCAAAGCAACCGACGCGCCTTGTCGAGGTTGCCGTTATCGGGCCAGCTATTGAGGGGTGCAAATCGCTGCGTACCGGAGCCGGCACCACCGCGACCATCCGCGATGCGATAGGTGCCGGCGCTATGCCACGCCATGCGAATGAAAAACGGGCCGTAATGACCGTAGTCAGCTGGCCACCAATCCTGCGAATCGGTCATTAATGCGTGGAGGTCCTTGACCACGCCATGCAGATCAAGGCCTTTGAATTCCTCTGCGTAATTGAACGCCTTGCCCATCGGGCTGGTCAGGGGCGAGTGTTGGTTCAGCATCTTCACGTTCAGTTGATTGGGCCACCAGCTTGCGTTCGTGGCGGCGCCTGCCAGTGCGTGCTTGCGCGCACCTGTAGCGAATGGGCACTTTGCTTCTGTCGACATGGTTTTCTCCTTCGGTTGTTTGCAATTTATGACCCAAGCGCTACTTGGGTGAGTGACTGGAGGTTACGCCGACCGCGCATAATTTGAAAATTGATTGATTACATCTCAGGGATAGACAAAAGCTATTGCGACAAATTGAACATCGCCTTAACACGGCATGCTTTTGAGCTAAGTTTTCACTGCGCGCTTGGTAAAAAGGCGTTGTGCCAGCGCCACAATCGCCAACACCGCTGCACCAGTCGCAATCCCTACGACACCATCCGCAAGTGTCGATGCCACACCACCCCAAAACCCACCCGCGCTGGCGGTCGCAGATTCGATCGCATGATGAATCGCAGGAATGCCGTGGGTGATGATTCCCCCGCCAACGAGAAACATCGCCGCCGTGCCAACGATGGACAGCAACTTCATCAAATAGGGCGCGCCCTTTACCAACCCACTACCGATCGCGCGCGCCAAACCGCTCTCTTTCTTCGCGAGGTATAAACCCACATCATCGAGCTTCACAATCGCGGCAACAAAACCATAAACACCAAGCGTCATGATCAGTGCCATTGCGACGAGTACGGCGACTTGCTTGCTAAAAACCGCCCCTGCCACGGTACCGAGCGTGATGACAATTATCTCGGCTGACAATACAAAATCGGTACGAATGGCACCCTTGATCTTGTCTTTTTCAAACGCAACCATGTCGATAGCCGGATTGGCGACTGCTTGAACCAGCTCGGTGCGGCGGGCTTTATCTTCGGCTGCTGAATGCAAAAACTTGTGGGCGATTTTTTCAAAACCCTCGAAGCACAGATACGCGCCGCCGACCATCAACAGTGGCGTAATCGCCCAAGGTGCTGCAACGCTTATGGCCAAAGCAGCGGGCACCAGAATCGCTTTATTGACGAGTGAGCCTTTCGCGACGGCCCACACCACGGGCAACTCGCGATCCGCTTTTACGCCAGCAACTTGTTGAGCGTTAAGTGCCAGATCATCGCCGAGTACGCCAGCTGTCTTTTTTGCGGCGACTTTACTCATGACGGCGACGTCGTCGAGCAGGGTGGCGATATCATCAATGAGTGCGAACAAGCTGCTGGTGGCCATGGTGAATGTCAATTCATGTTTGTTGAGTAAAGGGATTTCTGATTTCGATGCGTGGTGAATATGATAGCGAAAGACCAACGTATGAGGCCAGATTTGGGAATTTTTTCTAAACCGGGTGCCGTGACGTTCTGCTGTATCTTTCATAGAACTGCAAATAATATTTATCTGCAACCTACAGGCCTTGTGATCGTTGGGAACCCGCATGAAAAAGAAAGCGTATGACGTCGTCGTCTTCGGTGCCACCAGCTTTGTCGGCCAGATTCTGTGCCGCTATCTGCTCGGCGAATTTGGCACAGCGGCCAAGCCGGGTGCCCGCAAGCTGCGCTGGGCTATTGCCGGCCGTTCGCGCGCAAAACTGGACGCGCTGGTGGCCTCGCTTGGCACGGACGCGAAGAAGCTGGCGATCATCATCACCGACGCCGCCGACGAAGCCGCGCTTGAAGCGCTTTGCACCGAGACGCGGGTGGTGATTTCCACCGTAGGCCCATACGCGCTCTACGGCGAAACCCTGGTGCAAGTTTGCAGCCGCAGTGGCACGGACTATTGCGATCTCACCGGCGAACCACACTGGGTGCGGCGGATGATCAGCAAGTATGACGACGACGCGAAACGTTCGGGCGCGCGCATCGTGCATTGCTGCGGATTTGATTCGATTCCGTCGGACCTGGGCGTGTGGTTCCTGCAGCAGCAAGCGATGCAGAAATGGGGTGTGCCTTGCAGCGAGGTGAAAATGCGCGTCAAGGCCATGCGCGGTGCGGCATCGGGCGGCACGGTGGCGAGCATGCTCAATATTGTGAAGGAGGCGACGCGGGATCCTGCGCTGCGCAAGGAGCTTGCAAACCCCTACTCGCTGTGCCCGCCGGAATCGGCACCGACTGTCCGTCAGACCAATGTGCGCAGTGCGACTTATGACAAAGATTTCGAGGCCTGGTCGGCGGCGTTTGTGATGGCGGCCATCAACGTGCGCGTGGTGTTGCGCAGCAATGCGCTGCGGGACTACCAATACGGGCGCGACTTTCGTTACGACGAAGCGATGCTCACCGGCAAGGGAATTGCCGGGCGCGCCAAGGCCATTGGCGTGACCGCCGCACTTGGCGGTTTTGTTGCGGCTGCGGCGCTCG
>JANNRY010000095.1:0-4677 GCA_031401935.1 Betaproteobacteria bacterium
GGATATTGGGCACGCTTGCGAATAACGCAACCGGCTCAAAATCCTTGGCGAAGTCGAATGGTAATTTTGGAAAGAGGGAAACGTTGATCGCGCTGGTAATCGCGCAGACATAAAAGGTATAGCCATCTGGCGCGGCCCTGACCACAGCCTCAGCGCCAATATTGCTGCTGCCGCCTGCCCGGTTCTCGATGATAATCGGTTGGCCTAGCGCATCACCGATCTTCTTGGCCATCAATCGTCCAACCACATCAGTCGCCCCGCCCGGCGCAAAGCCGACGACGAACTTGATTGGCTTGTTTGGGTAGGCCTGCGCAAAGGCATGCTGAGGAAGTGACCCGACGACAGCACCAGCACCGGTTGCGGACAAAAAATCTCTGCGTTTCATTCTCTTCTCCTCGGTTTGCAATTGTTGAATGCCTAATTCTGCCCCATCGATCAGCGCTTAACGTTTAGCGCCAACATAATCCGGGCTCTTCAGCGCATTCTGCTTGAATGCGCGAGACCCGGTTTGGTAATACGCAATTGCTTCTTTCATGAGTGCTTCATTCAATGGTGCTGCTGACGCCACAAGCGTCACAGGATCAACATTGAAGGTGGCAACTTTTTGCTTGGGCGAAAGCACGGTCAGGACATTGTCTTTGTAATAGCCTAGCTCTTGATAGTTGCTGATAAACGCGCGCGCTGGCCTCGCGGTATTTTCAAACAACGACGCGCCAAAAAAATGATCCTGGCCCTTGGCGCCAAGCAGATTGATCAATGTTGGCGGAATATCTATCTGGCTGATCATGGTTGGATAGCTGCCCGGAGCCAGCATATTTGGTGCATAAAAAATCAACGGAATCCGATAATTGGCGACAGGCAATTTGGTCTTGCCTGCCGCAGAGGCGCAATGATCGGCAACGATAACGAACAGAGTGTCGTTGAACCAGGGTTTGCTGCGCGCCGATTCGATAAATTGGCCAATGGCAAAGTCGGTGTATTTCACACCACCATCGCGTCCGCCGGGCGAAGCAATATCGATGCGCCCGTCGGGGTAGGTATAGGGGCGATGGTTGGAGGTCGTCATGATCTGTGCAAAGAAAGGTTTTTTCGTCGCGGCAGATGCATCGAGAATGCGCAACGAGTTTGAGAACAGCGCCTCGTCGGCAACACCCCATACATTTGCAAACGGAATCGATTCCTTCGGGAAATCAGTGCGATCAACAACCTGATAGTCGTTCCCCGCAAAGTACGCATTCATGTTGTCGAAGTAACCATAGCCGCCATAGATGAAATACGGCTGATAACCCTGATGCTCAAGCAACTCACCGACCGTCGTCAAATTCTGATTGTCCGGTCGGCGCACGATTGCCTGCCCCGGTATTGGTGGGGTGCCCAATGAGAGCGCTTCCAACCCGCGTACCGTGCGCGTGCCGGTGGCGAACACTTCGTCGAATTTGAGACCCTCGGCAGCGAGTCGATCCAGATTCGGCGTCAAGCCCTTTTTTCCGCCGTACGCACCGACAAACTCAGCCGACATGCTTTCAATCGTGATCATCACCACGTTGCGCGGGCTTCTCGTAAACGGCCCAAGTGACCGCGACGTGCCATTGAGAGGCGGTTGAACGCCTGTCAATACCTCAACCGCACTGGATAACGGCAGACGTGCCATGCCGAGTCGAACGAGAATCTCATTCGCTTCTGTCTGCGGAATCGTTTTGTAGAATTTATCGTAGTCAAGTTCATTGCGGCGCATTGCCGCACTCAGCGAAAACAAACCATTGCCGGAGAGTTCCAATGCGTGCTCGTTGCCCTCACCAGACATCTGATCTACATTCGCGACGTTGTAGCTCAACACCGGCAACACGACTGCCGCGCCGACCATGAGTAAACGTCGCGACCAGCTGATGGGTACTGACGAAAAACTGATGCGACGTGAAATCAGCCATGCAATCAGCCCAGCCGTAAGCGCGATGGCCGTGATGATCAACCCAACCGGGTACGACTGTTTGATGTTGCCGATGACTTCATTGGTGTAGATCAGATAGTCGACTGCGATGAAGTTAAACCGGGTGGTAAATTCATCCCAGAAAACCAATTCAGCCACGACACCAAATAGCAGCGCGCCGACCATGATGGCGAGCATTGCCCACCTTAGCTTCGACAAAAACGGACGTTTCAATACCGCGTTTGGCAGCAGCGCTGCAAACAACAAGATCGGCACCAACAAGTAAGCCAGTGTTGCGAGATCAAACCACTGCCCACGCAGAAAAGCACTGGCCGATTGCGTCGCGACCATTTGCGACGGCCCTACCTGAACCCATAACGTGATGCGCAAGAGCAACCAGAACGCAAGTGCAATACCAACGATAACGAGCGCGAACGGCAATTGAATATGCTCGCGCCTGATAACTAGCGATTTCATGTATTGCTCCCCGATTGCGATGCGAGTGCGGCAACCGCTTGAATTATTTTGCGGTTTTTTTATCGAATGGTGCTAGGGGCTAGTGTAGCCGCCTTTTTTGGCAAGTACTGTACGAAACGACCTGATTTCATTGCGCAGCGCGACAGTACACCGGATGGAGGTCAAGTAAGCGCCGCCAGAATTCATTCACCCGCGACACGCTGCCGTCCAATTTCGTACAATTGGGGAATGCAAACACAAACCCGTTCACGACTTCGTTCAAATGCCTCTATTGCGCCGCGTCTCCATATCGGCATCGCGTGCTTATGCGTTATTGCGCTCGCCAGTTGCGGCGGTAGCGATGGTGGTGGCAGTGATACCGCCCCGATCATCACGGTGCCTCCGCCCGTCACCGGCCCAGCCTGGTGGGGCTTTGGACGCGATGCGCAGCATTCGGCCGTTGGCGCGGTCGCCACGCAACCGCTCGCCCGCCTGATCTGGCAAATGCCGATTGATTTGGCACCGCAGTATTCTGGTACGTCACTATTGATCCACTACGGCTCACCCGTGATTACGCCGAGGAACACGTTGGTGATGCCAGTCAAAACGGGTGCCACAGGCGGATTTCGCATCGAGGCCCGCAATGGTTTAACCGGTGCCGCGCTGTGGACGGCAACGACCGATTACATCCTCCCGACGCAACAAAGCTGGACGCCGAGCTACAACCTCGCACTCACCACAGCAAATCGCGTCTATGCGCCCGGTGCGGGCGGAAAACTACTGTTTCGGGACGATGCAGATAATGCCAGTGGCGCGTTGCAGACATTGGTGTTCTATGGCGCCGACGCTTACAACGCGGCAAAAACTGTTTACGACCAGAACGTCATCATTAATACGCCGCTTACCGTTGACACAGCGGGCAACGTTTTTTTCGGCTTCATCGCTAATGCAACCAACCCGGCGAATCTGATCAGCGGCATCGCACGGGTCGCTGCTGATGGACGTGGAAGCTGGGTTGCGGCCAGTGCGGCGGCGAGCGACACCACGATTTTGAAGGTCGCCACCAATAGTGCGCCGGCAGTCTCGATAGATGGGCGCACGCTTTATGTCGCCGTCAACACCAGTGCAAACGCAGGATTGGCCAACGGATATTTGTTGGCGCTCGATACCACCACACTTGCCACACGCGGCAAGATCCGTTTAACCGATCCGAATAAACAGACGCCCGCATGGGTCAACGACAATGGGACATCCTCGCCCATGGTCGGCCCGGATGGCGATGTGTATTTTGGTGTTCTCGAAGCGAGCCCGCCTTCGCACAATTTCACCGGCTGGATGCTGCATTTTGACGCGACACTCACACAACTCAAAACACCCGGTGCGTTCGGCTGGGACAACACGCCCTCGGTCGTGCCGCGTGCGATGGTACCCGGATACACCGGCACCTCCAACTATTTACTCATGACCAAATACAATAATTACGGCGGTGCTGGCACCGGCGACGGTAGAAATCACATCGCCATTCTGGACCCGAACCAGACACAAGCCGACGCCGTTACCGGTGTATCGGTGATGAAAGAGGTTCATACATTACTCGGCCCCACGCCCGACCCCGCATATCAAGGTGGCGTGAAGGAATGGTGCATCAACACGGCAGCAGTCGATCCCCTCACACGTTCGGTGCTGGTCAATAGCGAAGATGGCTATCTTTATCGCTGGGATCTATCGGTTAATCAGCTCACCGAACGCATCCGCCTCAACAACGGCACCGCCCAATCCTATACACCGACCGCCATCGGGCCGGATGGCACCGTGTACTCGATCAACAACGCGGTGTTGTTTGCCGTGGGGCGCTAGTGTTTTAACCTCTCCACCATTTCCCGAAAGCTAATACATGGCTCTGGACGCACAAGTAATCGACACACTTTCAAAAGTAACGACGGCAACGCTGACGACATTGCTGCTCAAAAAAGGTTTACGTAACGTCTGGATGCGCGGCACGCGACCGCTGCGGCCCGATCAGCCACGTTTGGTGGGGCGTGCATTTACGCTGCGTTTCGTGCCTGCGCGCGAAGACCTCGCCACACCGGAATCCTGGTCCAAGCCAATATCAACACGCGCCGCAATTGAGGCGATGCCGCCGGGTTGCATCACCGTGGTGGATGCGATGGGCTGCACCGACGCTGGCATTTTTGGCGATATTCTTTGTGCGCGCATGCAAAAGCGTGGCGTCACCGCACTCATCACCGATGGTGTGGTGCGCGACGTCGCCGGTGTGCTCGGCACCAATCTAC
>JANNRY010000096.1:0-16795 GCA_031401935.1 Betaproteobacteria bacterium
GTCGCATTGAAGCAGGCCAAAGAAGGCCGCATGCATATCCTCGGTTTGATGAAGCAGGCGGTTCCTGCCGCACGCGGCCAGCTCTCGCAATTCGCGCCGCAGATTATCAAAATGAAAATCAACCCCGATAAGATCCGCGAAGTCATCGGTAAGGGCGGCAGCGTGATTCAGGCGTTGACGCGTGAAACCGGTACCCAGATCGACATCGATGACGAAGGCAATATCAGTATCGCCTGTGTTTCGAGCGAGGCCGGAGAAGCTGCGAAGAAGCGTATTGAAGACATCGTTGCCGAGGTCGAAATCGGTCGCGTCTACGAAGGCCCGGTAGTGCGCCTGCTGGACTTTGGTGCCATCGTCCAGTTGCTGCCCGGTAAAGATGGTCTTCTGCACATCTCCCAGATCGCCCACGAGCGTGTGAATGCCGTGGCTGATCACCTGAAAGAAGGCCAGATCGTCAAAGTGAAAGTGATGGAAGCCGACGATAAAGGTCGCGTGCGTCTGAGCATGAAGGCCCTGACCGAACCGCCAGCTCGTGCGCCACGTACGGAATCACCTGCACCCGAAGGCACGCCGCAAGTTTAAGTTGGTTGACTTTATGTAATACAGACAAAACGGCCTTGTAGACATAAGGCCGTTTTGTTTTTTGTGTAACTTGGTTTGCCCCCGGGAGGCTTCACGCGTATAATTCGGCCTTCGCGTGTCACTCAGTCGGGGTGTAGCGCAGCCCGGTAGCGCGCCTGGTTTGGGACCAGGATGTCGTAGGTTCGAATCCTATCACCCCGACCAAAGTTTCAAACGTAATCAAGTGAAGTCCGAATCAGTGAATCGCGGACGTTGCTTTCGGTGTTATCAACGTTGCGCCCGTAGCTCATCTGGATAGAGCACCGGCCTTCTAAGCCGGGGGTAACAGGTTCGAGTCCTGTCGGGCGTACCAGCGGCGCCGCAAATTCAGCATCACAAAGATCAACGGTGGGTGTAGCTCAGCGGTAGAGTCCTGGATTGTGATTCCAGTTGTCGTGGGTTCGAACCCCATCATCCACCCCAAATTGAAAGACCGGCCTTGAGCCGGTCTTTTTTATTTGGTGGGTGATTGATTGGGTAGACGGTTTGGTTGCGCGGTTGATCACCGATGCTGCGTCTTTCACCTATAGAGCACCGTCCACCTACCAGTACAAAAAAGTAGCATCGAAAGATATAAACACTAGCACTGGCGTGCCTTTCAGAGCAAAAACATCCAGAAACCCTTGCCGACGCTGGTTCTACATCAATTTTTCTGCACTTGCTTCATCGCCTGCTGTTGCTCTCGCTTCGAATCTTTTTCTTTTTCCGCTTCGCGTTTGTCGTGCTGTTTCTTGCCTTTGGCCAGTCCGATGTCGAGTTTGATGCGTCCGCCCTTGTAGTGCAGGTTTAGTGGCACCAGCGTGTAGCCGCGCTGCTCAACGCGGCCGATCAATTTTTTAATTTCCTCTTCGTGCAACAGTAATTTGCGCGTGCGAACCGGATCAGGATTCACATGGGTGGACGCTTCCGGCAGAGCGGAAATGTGCGCGCCGATCAGGTAGAACGCTCCCTGCTTGAGGACGACGTAACCTTCCTTGATTTGTGCGCGGCTGGCGCGGATTGCTTTTACTTCCCAGCCTTCGAGCACGAGTCCCGCCTCAAAGCGTTCCTCAATGAAGTAATCAAAAAATGCTTTTTTATTTTCAGCAATGCTCATGGGTCCAATTTTATCGCAGTAGGTGGCGCTAGCTGGCACTCAGCTAAAATTCTGTTTCCACATTTCGACTGCATTTGACTACAAGCATGTCGCTCGTTCAAAAATCTGCACTTGTTCCGCATACGACCGCTCAAATGTTCGCGCTCGTTGATGACGTCGAGCGATACCCAGAATTTTTGCCGTGGTGTGGCGGCACGCACGTGTTATTGCGCGATCCGTTGACGACGGTGGCAACCATCGACATAAATTACCTGGGCATTCGGCAATCATTTACCACAGCGAATCTGAAGCAGTGGTCGGAAAGCATGCAGATTTCGCTTCGTGAGGGGCCATTTAAGGCGCTGGAAGGCGCATGGCACTTCGCGCCACTCGGCAGCGCGGGATGCAAGGTGTCGTTGCAGCTGGAGTACGCATTTGCCAACGCCGTTCTCGATGGAGCTGTTGGCCCGGTGTTTGGAATGATCGCCAATACGATGATCGAACGTTTTGTGGAACGCGCCGCAGCGCTGTACGGCGAGCCATGAAAAATATTCGGCTGCTGATTGGGTACGCAAAGGGTGACCAGCAACGCGAGGCTGCTGTCGAATTGCCTGACGGCACAACATTGCAACAAGGGTTGGTGTTATTGACTGGGCATATCGCCGATTTGCTCAACGGCGAGCAGCTAGTCGCGACTGGTGTGTGGGGGAAGGTGCGATCATCGCAATACGTGTTGCGCGAAGGTGACCGGATTGAACTTTATCACCGCTTGAAGGCTGATCCGAAAGATGCGCGGCGCGTGAGAGCCAACAAAAAAAGCTAGCCGAAGCTGGCTTTTTTTGTTGGCGATAATTTAATCGCCGCAGAGAAAGTTTTGAAGCGCGTTCTAGCCTTTGCAGAAGTCCGCGACTGATTTTTGGGCCCTCGCCATTTCGGCTTGACGTGCATCGTCACTCAGAAATTCTCTTGTCCCTGCCTCAGAGGTGCGCGCGATAGGGCGGCCTGTTTCAAGCTCGCGAACAGCCGCGCGCGCATCGGTACAGTTGACTGCGTTACCCGCAGCAGTTTTTTGGTCGGCCTCAAACTTCTTGGCTTTTTCAGCATCGTCAGCTTTGCGTTTATCGAAGTCTTTGGCGCGATCAAGCAGCGCTTTGGTTGGGGTGTTGCCAACTGCGGCGGCCGCCGGTGAGGTATCGACTTTCTTGGCTTCAGTCTTCGTCGCACTTGCCGGCGGCGGCGTATCGCTGTATTGAATTTTGCCGTCCTTATCGACCCATTTGTAAACCTGTGCCGCAACCGTGGCCGTGGCCAGCAGAATCGCGACGGCGATGAACAGTTGGACTGGTGATTTCATTTCGTTCTCCTCACTACAATTTGGTGATGCTTGGATGCCGTACTTCGCCATTAAGGCCTAATGCGTTTACTACCAACTCACAGGTGCTGCCGAGAGTTGTGCAACGGATAGCCCACACAATACGATGACCTCACGTGCGTGCCGACTTGTGACAACACTGTCGAACACTTTCGATGCCGCGCGCGCGCGTTCAAGTTCTGCAACTGCCGCCGTCCATAGTGCGCGTTTGATGCGCGCTTCGATCACACTTTGCTCGGCAGCCTTCAAAATAGTTTCAGCCTCATCTGTAAGCGCTAACGGCTTTGGTGCAGGTGGCTCGGGTGCTGCAACCACGACAGGTGCTTTTTGGCTTTCCGTCACAACACAACCGTTCAACAACATCGCGAGCAGCATCGCTGACAATAAAACTCCGCGCACACCTGATCGTTGCCGGGCAACCGCTGGAAATTTAGCTAAAAACATATTTATCGTCAATGGGTTAGCCGAAAAACTTCGACTCATTTCGCTAAGGTAGCCGCAAATGGCTCATGCGTCAATCAAAACAGCGCTAAAAGAGCGAAATTCTGTACTGCATTTGCCGGGCTAAGAGGGTCACGTATAATGCTGTATTTGTCGGAGTCCAAAACGTGAAACTCGTTCGAAAAGCCCTGACGTTTGATGATGTCCTGCTGGTCCCGGCGCACAGCCAAGTACATCCGCGCGACGTGTCGCTCGCCACTCAACTCACAAAATCCATTCGCCTGAACCTCCCGCTGATTTCTGCGGCGATGGATACCGTTACCGAGTCGCGGCTGGCGATTGCGCTGGCGCAGGAAGGCGGCATCGGCATCGTCCACAAAAATTTATCCATTCGCGCGCAAGCTGCCGAAGTGTCGAAGGTCAAACGCTTCGAGAGCGGTGTGGTGAAAGATCCGCTCGTGGTGCCGCCGACCATGCTGGTGAGGGACGTCATTCAGCTACAGCGCCAGCACGGCATTTCTGGTTTGCCAGTTGTGGAGGCCGGGAAAATCGTCGGCATCGTCACCAATCGCGACATTCGTTTTGAAACCAATCTCGATCAGCCGATCAGCAACATCATGACGCCACGCGAGCGACTCGTGACCGTAAAAGAAGGCGCAACACTCGATCAGGCGCAGGCACTCATTCATAAACACCGGCTCGAACGATTGCTGGTGGTGAAAGACACGTTTGAGCTGGCGGGTTTGATCACGGTAAAAGATATTCAAAAAGCCAAAGACCATCCTGATGCGTGTAAAGACGACCATGGTCGTTTGCGTGTCGGCGCCGGGATTGGTGTGGGTGGCGACAACATGGAACGCGCCGCCGCATTGATTGAAGCCGGTGTGGATTGTCTGGTGGTTGATAGCTCGCATGGTCATGCGCAAGGTGTGCTCGATATGGTCAAAGCGGTGAAGGCCAAATATTCAAATGTGCAAGTGATTGGCGGTAACGTCGCGACTGCCGATGGTGCGAAGGCGATGGCTGACCACGGTGCAGATTGTGTGAAGATCGGCGTTGGTCCAGGGTCGATTTGCACGACGCGTATCGTCACTGGTGTGGGCATGCCGCAGATCACTGCCGTCGCCGAAGCCGCAGCTGCGCTGGAAGCGATGGGCATTCCTTGCATCGCCGATGGCGGCATTCGTTATTCGGGTGACGTCGCCAAAGCAATCGCAGCGGGAGCATCGTCGGTGATGATGGGCAGCATGTTTGCAGGTACCGATGAAGCACCGGGTGAAATCGAATTGTTTCAGGGCCGTTCATACAAGAGTTATCGCGGCATGGGCTCGCTCGGCGCGATGCAGAAGGGCTCAAGTGATCGCTACTTTCAGGAAAACATCAACAACGCCGACAAGCTGGTGCCGGAGGGTGTCGAGGGCCGCGTGCCTTACAAAGGGCCGGTTACTACCATCATTCACCAGTTGATGGGCGGCGTGAGGGCGTCGATGGGCTTGGTCGGTTGTCCGACAGTCGAGGAATTTCGCACCAAGGCGACGATTGTAGAAATCACTGCTGCCGGTATGCGCGAGAGCCATGTGCACGACGTGCAGATGACGAAAGAGGCGCCCAACTACCGTGTCGATTGATCGGGTTCTCGAATGAAACTTTATGGCTCACCCGGCTGCGGTTCTGCCGTCGTCGAAGTCGTTTTGCAGCTTGCCAATCAGCCTTGCGAATATGTCCAAACATCGCGCCGGGTCTACGGTGAAAGAGAACCGCAGGCGCAAAGGGAGAACCCGCTCATGGCAGGATGGTGGGAGAGCAGTTTTGGAAAGTAGCGCCACCGCGAACGCGGCGGAAGTGGTTGCGCCCGTGTTACCAACCGCAAAACCGGTCGGCCTTAATTTCATTCTCATCTGCGTGTTTATTGACATGCTCGGTGTTGGTCTTGCGATCCCGGTGCTGCCAATATTGGTGGGCGAATTTGTCGAAGGGCGTGATCTGCAGGCCTATTGGTACGGCATTCTTGTGACCGTCTTTGGCTTGCTGCAATTTTTGTGCATGCCGATACTGGGCGCGATGAGCGATAAGGTTGGCCGTCGCCCGGTGTTGCTGTTTTCAATGGTTGGCATGTTTTTCAATTTCCTCGCTACTGCCTGGGCGCCGAATTTGTGGGCGCTTTTCATTGGGCGTGTGATCGGTGGAATGTCTGCGGCGAGCATGTCGGTCGCGAGCGCGTATGCCTCAGATGTTTCGACCCCGGAAAATCGCGCCAAGAGCTTCGGCAAGATCGGTGCAGCGTTCGGTTTGGGTTTCATTGCCGGCCCCGTCATCGGCGGCGTGCTTGGCGAAATCAATTTGCACTTGCCGTTTTATGTGGCGGCAGGACTATGTGCAGCGAATCTAGTGTTCGGGTATTTCTTCGTGCCAGAATCGCTACCCAAGGAAAAGCGCACGTCGTTCTCCCTGGCTCGATCCAATCCATTTTCATCCTTACTGCGATTGGGCAAACGGGCCGACATTCGCGGACTGGTCGCCGTGTTCGCGCTTGTCACGTTTGCACACATCATTCTGCAAACCACTTGGGTGCTTTACTCCAGTTTTCGCTTTGGCTGGACCCCGCTTGATAATGGCATCGCCATGTTTTGCATCGGTCTTACCACCGCTGTCGTGCAAGGCGGATTACTTGGCTGGTTGATAAAACGTCTGGGTGAAGTAAAGCTGTCGTTACTAGGCCTGGCGTCAGGCGCAATCATTTACGTGCTTTATGGCCTCGCCAATCAAGGCTGGATGATGTACGCGATCATCTTTTGCAATTTGCTCTCGTTCGCGGCGGGCCCGGCTTTGCAGGCGATCATTTCCAAATCAACCGATCCGCGTGAGCAGGGTGCGTTGATGGGCTCGCTGCAATCATTGGGCAGTCTCGCCATCGTTGTGGTGCCTGTCTTTAGCACCGGCATCTTTGCTGTTGTCAGCCATCTGCCGGCCAATGACTGGCGTGTTGGCATCACCTTTTTCCTGAGCGCCATCATCCAACTAATCGCGCTGTTCATCGCATGGCGCTATTTCTCAACGCACCGACCCATCAACTCTGCTGCCACGGCCTGAACATATGGAACGCGACACCGACAAAATCCTCATTCTCGATTTCGGCTCTCAAGTCACGCAGCTCATCGCGCGCCGTGTGCGTGAAGCGGGCGTGTATTGCGAACTGCATCCTTTCGATATGACTGACGCCGATATTCGCGCCTTCAATCCCAAAGGCATTATTCTTTCCGGCAGTCACGCTTCCGTCATTGACGACGATACCGCTCGTGCGCCGCAGATCGTGTTCGAACTTGGTGTGCCGGTGCTGGGCATTTGCTACGGCATGCAGACGATGGCCGCGCAATTGGGTGGCAAGGTCGAGAGCGGTTTGGTTCGGGAATTCGGCTACGCGGAAGTGCGCGCGCGCGGACATTCGAAGTTGCTTGAAGGCATTCGGGACCGCACCGACGCCGACGGTCATGGGCTGCTTGATGTGTGGATGTCGCACGGTGACAAAGTCGCTGAATTGCCGCCAGGGTTTAGCGTTATTGCTTCGAACGAAACGACACCGCTGGCTGCGATGGCGGACGAATCGCGGCGTTTCTATGCCGTTCAATTCCATCCTGAAGTCACCCACACGCCTCAAGGCAGCGCGATATACAACCGTTTCGTTCACGAGATTTGTGGATGCAAATCAAATTGGAACATGCCGGAATATGTGCCGCAAGCCGTTGCACACATTCGCGAACAAGTTGGTAATGAAGAAGTGATTCTTGGTTTGAGTGGTGGCGTTGATTCAAGCGTAGCCGCTGCGCTGATTCAAAAAGCGATTGGTGATCAACTCACCTGTGTGTTCGTCGATACCGGTCTGCTGCGTTTGAACGAAGGCCGGCAGGTGATGGAAATGTTTGGCGAGCATATGCACATGAAGATTATTCATGTCGACGCGGCGGATGAATTTCTTGGCCAGCTCAGAGGTGTTTCTGATCCTGAACAAAAACGCAAAATCATCGGTCGCGTATTTGTGGAGATTTTCCAGCGCGAGGCCGCAAAGCTGCCGTCAGCAAAATGGCTGGCGCAGGGAACGATCTATCCGGATGTGATCGAGAGCGCGTCGGCGAAAACAAAAAAAGCCAACACCATCAAATCGCATCACAACGTCGGCGGCTTGCCGGAATCGCTGCATTTAAAGCTCCTGGAACCATTGCGCGAATTGTTCAAAGATGAGGTGCGCAACCTCGGCGTGGCGCTCGGTTTGCCGCGTGCCATGGTGTTTCGTCATCCGTTCCCCGGCCCCGGTTTAGGCGTGCGAATTCTTGGCGAGGTCTCGCGTGAAGCGGCTGATTTGCTGCGTCGCGCTGATGCCATATTTATTGAAGAGCTGCGCGCGACCAAAGATGCCCAAGGCACTAGTTGGTACGACAATGTTGCGCAAGCCTTCGCTGTTTACTTGCCAGTCAAGAGCGTAGGTGTGATGGGCGATGGGCGTACCTACGAATATGTTGTCGCACTCCGCGCTGTGCAGACTACTGATTTTATGACGGCGCACTGGGCGGAATTGCCGTATTCTTTATTGGCAAAAGTATCGAACCGTATCATCAATGAAGTGCGCGGGTTCAATCGTGTGGTGTATGACGTATCAGGCAAGCCGCCTGCGACGATAGAGTGGGAGTAATCGACATGACCCCAATCGAGCGGTTCCGCAAACTCGCTGTCAAGCGTGGCCTAACCCCGGGCGGGATGCTTGACGCCACTCCAGACGATTTAGATTTGCTGCTGCTGTCCCTGCGCCGCGAGTTTGTGGTCACCCGCACCTACACCGAGCGTGAAGTGAACGAGTTCGTCAGCAAGTGGTTAGAGTTAGTCGGTGCCATGCTGGAAATAGACCATGTTGAATTGCGCCGCTGGCTGGTTGATCTCGCTATGCTTTCGCGCGACGTGTATGGTCACGCTTACTCGGTCGCGCCAGTGCCACCGCGTTTGCTAAAGCTGGAAAGCGAAATCGCACATATCGATTTTTCGCTCGAATTCGCTGATGCCAATGCGCAAGAATCGCAGAAGCGCGCCGCCCGAAAAGCAGCTTGGCAACAAACCAAGGGCGCATCCTGAATGGCTGATCGCAAAAATATTTCCTCTGGCGCGCCTTGGGAATCCATCGTTGGCTATTCCCGCGCCGTTCGCATCGGTAATCATGTGTGGGTCGCGGGTACGACGGCAACCGATGAACATGGCAGGGTTGTCGGCGCTGGTGATGCCGCTGAGCAAACGCGTTACGCTCTGCAAATAATTGGACGTGCATTGAATGATGCAGGCGTCACGTTTGCGGATGTTGTGCGCACACGAACGTTTGTCACCGACATCTCGCAGTGGGAAGCCATCGGTCGCGTGCACGGCGAGTTTTTCGGCGATGTGCGTCCTGCGGCGACAATGGTGGAGGTGTCGAAGTTGATCGATCCGGCGCATTTGGTGGAAATCGAAGTTGACGCGTTCCTTCATGAATGACGGGAAGTATCGTGTTTGAACATATTTCCAAACCGGTCATTCCACGCCAGCAATTCCATTCACGGTTGGTGCGAGCCGTCCTGTTGGGTCTCGGGCTTATTGTGGTTTCGCTGGCAATAGGGATCGCCGGATACCTTTGGTTTTTCCCGAAGCTCGACTGGGCGGATGCGTTCGTCAACGCCGCCATGATTCTTTCCGGCATGGGCCCGCTGGCGGTACCTGAGACAACCGGGGCGAAGCTTTTTTCAGGCGCTTATGCGCTTTATTCAGGTTTGATGCTGGTGATGTGTGCAGGTGTTGTGTTCGCGCCGCTGGTGCATCGGTTTTTGCACAAACTGCATGTAGATGAAGATGATGTTCGTGAGGCCAAGAAAAGTGTGGCAAAGACGAAGCTCTAGCATTGACGGGATTCTCGCGGCATTTGTGCTCTATGAGGCCCGCCAGTGCTTGAGTTTAATGCCTTTTGTATTCGCGATGAAACATGCCTGAGGCGCGCGACGAGGCCTTTATGCGCGAAGCGCTCGCTCTTGCGCAGCGCGCATGGGATGCAGGTGAGGTTCCCGTCGGCGCAGTGGTCGTCCAAAACAACGAAGTCATCGGTCGCGGTTTCAACCAGCCGATCTCATCAAACGATCCCACCACGCATGCCGAAATCGTGGCGCTGCGCGATGCGGCACAACACCGCAAAAACTATCGCCTCGTCGATTGTGAGCTTTACGTTACGCTCGAGCCGTGCATGATGTGCGTAGGCGCGATGCTGCACGCGAGATTAAAACGGGTTGTATTTGGCGCTAGCGACCCCAAAACAGGCGTGTGCGGCAGCGTAATGAATCTTCCCGCCGAGGAGAAGCTGAATCATCACGCGACGTTTGAGGGCGGTGTGTTGAGCGAGGAATGTGCCGCACTATTGAAGGCGTTTTTTCGCGAAAAACGTCAATGAGGTTAGCGTTTCAAAACATGCCAGAATAAGCCGCCGATGATCGAAAACACGATGAGAAACCGCAGGCGACGAGGAGAGAAGATATGCATCACCTGAGCGCGCTGGATGCATTATTTCTGCAGCTTGAAACCCCGGAGGTTCCGGCGCATGTGGGCAGCGTGAGCCTGCTTCGAAAGCCGAAGGGGCACCGCGGCAGTTTCTACAAGCATGTGCGTCAACACATCGAAAGCCGTCTGCATCTGGCGCCACTTTTCTCGCGGCGTCTGGCGTTTATGCCGCTCGATCTTGCCAACCCGATATGGCTCGGTGGCACCGTCGTCAATCTTGATGATCACATCACACATTTGGTGCTGCCCAAGCCCGGTACGCAGGAACAACTTGACGCCGCAGTAGCGAAACTGCATGAGCGCATGATGGATCGCGACAAGCCGTTGTGGCAGTTCACGGTTATCGAAGGTCTCCAGGATGGCAACGTTGCCTTCTACTCAAGGATTCACCACGCAGCGCTCGATGGGCAAGGTGGCGTGGCATTGGCACAGGCGATTCTCGACACCAGCGCCACACCGCGTGCGGTGGAAGCCGCTGGCGAAAAAGCCAAGCCACGATTGCCACCGACCACCGCCAGGATGCTAAGTGCGGCATTTCGCAATACGGTCGCGCAATACGGAAAGATTGTGAAGGCGGTTCCCAAGGCATTGAAAGACGCCGTCGCGGGCGGTGCGCAGTTGCTATCGTCATCGCAGGCGAAAAAAGCAGGCGCGCCTTCCGAGCAAGGCACGGGTCTCGGCCACCTTACCGATTTCAAACCTGGCGATTCGCTGCAGGATCTCGCTAAATCCCTGTTAAAGAAAATTCCGGGGGGCATTGCCCTCGGGCCGCGTACGTCACTGAATGTCGCGATCAGCGGCGAGCGTGCCTTTGCGGGCGTAAAACTGCCGCTGGACGAAACTAAGGCGATCGCCAAACACTTCGATACCAAGCTCAATGATATTGTGCTGGCGGTCTGCGCGGGCGCGTTGCGGCGCTATTTTGCGGGGAATAAGGCCGCATTGGCCAAGTCAATGATTGGCGGTGTGCCGGCCAGTTTGCGGGTGCCCGGCGATACCTCGCAGGGTAATCAGGTGACGATGATGCTCATCAACATGGCAACCAATATCGCAGACCCGAAGAAACGTCTTGCGGCGATCGTGAAGGCCAGCACCAAGGCAAAGATGCTCACCGGTGGCATGAAGAACTTGATTCCGATGGACTTGCCATCGCTCGGCATCCCCTGGTTGATGAGCGTGATCACGCCGCTTTATCGAACGGCGGTGGCGAGCAACCGCATCCCGGTCGTGGCAAACGTTGTGGTGTCCAATGTGCCCGGTCCGCAAATACCACTTTATTTGGCGGGCGCGGAATTAATCACTTATTACCCGGTCTCTATCGTCACGCACGGCTTGGCGCTCAACATCACCATCCAGAGTTATGCAGGCTCGCTCTATTACGGCCTGATCGCATGCAAGAAGACGGTGCCGGATTTACGTGTTTTTGCAACGCATATGCAGGCGGCACATCAAGAATTGCTCGATATCATAAAGGCCGACATGACAGCACCGCATCCGGCCAGGAAGATTGCCAAACGGGCAGCTCCGGCAAAGCCGATTGCCCGCAAGACGATCAGGCCGGTCAGCACCAAAGCTCCGGTAAAGCTGACGAAAAAACTCATCGCCAAGAAATCCATTCGCGCCAACGTGAAATCGAAAACTAAATAATACGATGCGTAATCCATCAAAAAGAAATCGCAATAGCGGCGATGCTGAATCAGGTTCGACACAATCTACCGCGCCGACGGATCAATCGATTGCTGAGCTGATCGGCAATGCCGACCCATTCGCGTCGCTGAAAGCGCCCGGTGCCATGTTGATGGCGCTTGAATGTCGCGCACCGCTGGAGCTCGGCGCAACGCTCGCATCGTGGCCGCTATTGAAAAGCTCGCCATCGGGCGATGGGCATGCCGTTATCGTATTTCCCGGGCTCGGCGCCGGCGATTTGACGACTGTGCCGCTGCGTAATTTCCTGGCGGCGCAAGGCTATGAAACCTATGGCTGGGATTTGGGTTTAAATCTTGGGCCCCGTAAAGGTGTGCTGGAAAAAAGCATCGAGCGCGTGCAGGAAATTCAACAGGAGTCAGGCAACAAAGTCAGCCTGATCGGCTGGAGCTTGGGCGGTATCTACGCACGCGAATTCGCCAAGGCGCTGCCCGATCAGGTGCGCAGCGTCATAACGCTCGGCACGCCATTCGCCGGCGACCCCAAAGCAACCAATGCATGGCGCATTTACGAATTTGCCAGCGGCCACAAGATTGATGAGCACGAAATGCTGGCGCAACTAAAAATTGCGCCGCCGATGCCAACGACCTCGATTTTTAGCCGCACTGATGGTGTGGTGGCGTGGCCGCTATCGAGACAGAAAGAATCAAAGCGCACCGAGAATATCGAGGTCAACGGCAGCCATGTCGGGCTGGGATTTAATCCATTGGCGCTCTACGCTGTGGCAGACCGCTTGTCGCAGGAGGAAGGCAAGTGGCAAAAATTTCATCGCGATGGTTGGCGTGAGTGGTTTTATAAAGATCATGCACGGCCATCAAATCAGTATTTCTGAAACGTTGGATTAATTGAAATAAGGACCGCCTTGCCTAACATCGATGCCAACGGAATATCACTCCACTACGAATCTCTCGGCAACGAAACCGATCCGCCCATATTGTTGATCATGGGACTCGCCGTGCAGATGATCCTGTGGCCGGATGCCTTCTGCCAATTGTTGGTCGATAAAGGATTTCGTGTCATCCGTTTTGACAATCGCGATGTCGGCCTTTCCACCCATCTCGATCACTTTGGCGTGCCGAATGTCCCGTTTGAATATGCAAAATTCATGCTTCGCCTGCCGCTACGGTCGGCCTACCTCATTGATGATATGGCCGCAGACACTGCAGCACTCATTGACGCGCTGGGCCTCAAACGCCCGCATGTGGTCGGGGCGTCAATGGGCGGCATGATTGCGCAGAATCTTGCCGCAAACTATCCCGACAAAGTCGCGACTCTGACCTCCATCATGTCCACCACTGGTCGCCGCAGCCTGCCGAAGCCAACATGGAAAACCATGCGCGCGATCATGCAGCCGCCTGCCAAACGTGGCGATACACAGGGCGCAATTGATCGCATGGTTAAAGTGTTTGACGTCATCAGCAGCAAAACCTATCCGCCTGATCCCATTTACATGCGTGAATTTTGCACACGCCATATCGCGCGCGCCAACTACCCGCCCGGCGGGGCAAGGCAATTGATGGCCATCGCCGCCAGCGACGACCGCACCTACACCGTACGCAAAATCAAAGCGCCGACGCTGGTGATGCACGGCGACGAGGACAAGTTGGTTTCACCCGTTTGCGGTATGGAAACCGCGCGGGAAATTGGCGGCGGCGGCGGCAAGGCAAAAGTGAGCATTGTCAAAGGCATGGGGCATGACCTGCCTGCGCCGTTGTTGCCGCAGATCGCGGAGGAGATTGCAGGGCATTGTCGGGCGTTTGGTAGCAATTGAGAAGTTGGTCGATGAACTGGCAACTCTAAGGCGGCTGAAATGTGACGGAAGCGTAAAAGCAGATCGCCCCAAGTGGTAAAATCGGTGTCAAGAATCGCGCCTCAAAATGACCCACTTCGTTCACCTTCGCCTCCACTCAGAATTCTCCATCGTCGATGGCATTGTCCGCATCGACGACGCGGTTGCTAGAGCTGCGGCTTCACGTATTCCCGCGCTGGCGATCACCGATCTGGGCAATCTGTTTGGTGCGGTCAAGTTCTTCAAAGCCGCAAGAGAAAATGGCGTGCAGCCGATCATCGGTTGCGATGTCTGGATCGAAAACGAAAAGAATCGCGATCAGCCTTCGCGCCTGGTGCTGCTTTGTCGCAATCAGGCGGGATATCTCAATCTTTGCCAGCTGCTCACGCGCGCGTTTCGCGAAAACATGTGGCGCGGTCGGGCCGAAATCAGTCGCAAATGGTTGTCTGGCGTCGGCGCGACTGATGGCTTGATTGCGTTATCTGGTGCGGCGTTTGGCGATATTGGCCAAGCGATTTTGCAAGGTGATACCAAGCGTGCGGCAGCGCTGGCGCAAGCTTGGGATCGAGATTTTCCGCACACGTTTTATCTCGAAATTCAACGCGTCAATCGAGATCGCGACGATGCGGTCGTTAACGCGACGTTGCAGCTCGCCTCGGCATGTGACTTACCCGTTGTCGCCACGCATCCAATCCAATTCATGGCGATGGATGATTTCAAGGCCCACGAGGCACGTGTGTGTATTGCGCGCGGCGAAGTGCTGGGCGACAAACGCCGCACGCGCGACTTTTCACCCGAGCAGTATTTCAAGACCGCAGACGAAATGCTGGCGCTGTTCGCCGATATTCCGGAGGCCATCGAGAATGCCATCGAAATCGCCAAGCGCTGCTCGTTTGAATTCACGTTGGGTAAGCCGAAGCTACCGAATTTTCCGACTCCAAATGGCGAGAGTATTGAAGCGTACTTTTACGATGCTGCAAAAGCGGGGCTGGAGAATCGTCTCGCCACGTTGTACGTCGATGATGCCGAGCGCGGTGAAGTACGTCCGCGCTACATGGTGCGCCTCGAATATGAGATCAAGACCATCGTCCATATGGGCTTTCCAGGTTACTTCCTGATCGTTGCCGATTTTATCAGCTGGGCGCGGAAGAACGGTGTGCCGGTGGGGCCGGGTCGCGGTTCGGGTGCCGGTTCGCTGGTCGCGTATTCCCTGGGCATTACCGATCTCGATCCGCTGCAATACGATCTGATTTTCGAGCGCTTCCTCAATCCTGATCGCGTATCGATGCCTGACTTCGATATCGACTTTTGCCAGGAAGGGCGCGACCGCGTCATCGATTACGTCAAGAAAAAATACGGTGAGGGTTCGGTGTCGCAGATCGCTACCTTTGGCACGATGGCCGCCAAGGCGGTGATTCGCGACGTGGGCCGTGTGCTCGGCATGGGCTACAACTATGTCGATTCGATTGCCAAGCTGATCCCGAACCAATTAGGCATTACGTTGAAGCTGGCGATGGAGCAGGAACCGCAGTTCAACGAGAAGCGCAAAGTCGAAGAGGAAGTCGATGAGCTACTCACGCTGGCGGTGAAGCTCGAAGGCATTGCCCGCAACGTCGGCATGCATGCAGGCGGCGTGTTGATTGCACCGGGGCCGCTTACCGATTTCACGCCGCTGTATGTGGCCGACGGTTCAGATTCCGTGGTGTCGCAATACGACAAAGACGATGTAGAAGCGGTCGGCCTGGTGAAGTTCGACTTCCTGGGGCTCACCACGTTGACGATTCTGGAAGAGGCGGAACGCAATATTCACGCGCTGAACGCCAATGCAGGCGATGACCATTTCGATATGGACAAAGTGCCGCTCAACGATCCTGGCTCATTCGAAATATTCACGCGCGGCAACACCGTTGCCATATTCCAGTTTGAATCGAAAGGCATGCGCGATATGTTGATTCGCGCACGCCCGGATCGGCTGGAAGATTTGATTGCGCTGAACGCGCTGTATCGTCCGGGGCCGATGGAATCGATCCCGGACTACTGCGACCGTAAAACCGGCAAAGCAAAAGTCGAATATCCCGATGCCAAGCTTGAAGCGATTCTCAAACCCATCCTCGGGCCAACCTACGGCGTGATGGTGTATCAGGAGCAGGTGATGCAGATCGCAAGGGAAATTGGTGGCTACTCGATGGGTGGTGCGGATTTGTTGCGGCGCGCGATGGGTAAAAAGAAAGCTGAAGAGATGGCCAAGCATCGCGCCATCTTTGGGATGGGTGCCGCGCAGAACGGAGTTTCATCAGCTAACGCGAAAGCGCTCTACGACGCGATGGAAAAATTTGCCGGCTACGGGTTCAACAAATCCCACTCGGCACCTTACGCCTACCTCGGCTACTTGACGGCGTATCTGAAAGCCAATCACGGCGCGGCTTTTATGGCGGCCAACTTGTCGTGCGTGATGGATTTCACCGACAAGGTGCAACAGTTGTTCGACGACACCAAAGCCAATAAGCTCAACGTGCTGGCACCGAACATCAATACTGGCACCTATCGCTTTGTCGCGACGGATCGTAAGACCATCCAGTACGGCTTGGGCGCCGTCAAAGGGACGGGGTATGGCGCGATTGAAAATATCGTCAGTACGCGCGCTGCCAAAGGGTTGTTTAAAGATTTGCTGGATTTTGTGAAGCGTGTGGATCGCCACACCGTGAACCGCCGCGCGATGGAGGCGCTGATCAGGGCCGGCGCGTTCGATGCTATGGACGCCAATCGCGCAAGTTTGTTGGCCTCACTCCCGCAGGCGATTGAGCTGGCCGATAAAGCTGATCGCGATGCGCAGCAGGAGAATTTGTTTGGCGACGCGACCTCAGGCGGGTTGGAAGTATTGACGCCAGTGAAAGTGCAGCCTTGGGGCGACCGTGAGCGATTGAAGAATGAAAAGCTGGCGCTAGGCTTTTATCTTTCCGGCCATCCGTTTACGAGCTACGAGCGCGAGATTCGCCAATTCGTGAAAACGCGTCTGGTGGATGTGCAGCCCAAAGATGATCCAGTGTTGATGGCCGGCATCCTCATCGAACAGCGCGTGCGCAACGGCAAGCGTGGGCGCATGTGCGTGATCACTATCGATGACGGCACGGCGCGGATCGAAGCGGTTATCTACAACGAAGTGTTCGATAGAAAACGCACCGTGATGGTCGACGACCAGCCGCTCATCATTCGCGGCACCGTGAGCATCGACGAC
>JANNRY010000097.1:0-8602 GCA_031401935.1 Betaproteobacteria bacterium
GCGAACGTCGCCTGCGGCCAGTTCATCAGCGCGGCCAGCATTTGTCCGGTTTGATTGGAATCGTCGTCGATGGCTTGTTTGCCCAGAATAACCAGCTGTGGTGACTCTTTTTCGCAAATCGCTTTCAGCAACTTAGCCACCGCCAATGGCTGCACGTCAGCGGTCGTTTCAACCAATATGGCGCGGTCTGCACCCATCGCGAGCGCCGTGCGTAGTGTTTCCTGGCACTGCGTGACGCCGATGGATACGGCGATGATTTCGGTCGCAACCCCGGCTTCGCGGAGCTTGATCGCTTCTTCGATGGAAATTTCGTCGAAGGGATTCATGGACATTTTGATATTGGCCAATTCCACACCGCTTTGGTCCGCCTTGACGCGGACCTTGACGTTGTAATCGACCACACGTTTGACTGGGACGAGGATTTTCATGAGCACTCGCAAGAAAATTAAATTAAAACGACCGTTTGAATTATAGACGAGAAGCGTCAGAATGCCGCACAAGAACACATGGTTTTTGTGTGAAGGGAAGTCAATTGAATACCGGAAACGCGGTATTACTTGGCGCGCGTTTTGCCCAGACGATGCTCGATTTCGCCAACGATACCGCGGCGGAAAAGCAGTACGCAGACAACGAATGTGGCGCCCATAATGATGGTCACCCAGGAGCCAAAGCCGGAGAGGTAATTTTGGATCGCGATGATGGTACTGGCACCAACGACCGGCCCCAGAATCGTGCCCATGCCACCGAGCAGGGTCATCAATACGACTTCGCCAGACATTTGCCAGCTCACGTCAGTCAGCGTCGCCAAACCCAGCGAAAGCGATTTGGTCGCCCCCGCCAGTCCCGCCAACGCGGCAGACAGCACAAATGCCACCAGCTTGTATTTATCGACGTCATAACCAAGCGACAATGCGCGCGGCTCGTTTTCGCGAATCGATTTCAGCACTTGGCCAAATGGGGAATGGATAACGCGATTGATCAACCAGAACGCGCCGACAAAAATCGCCAGCACGAAGTAGTACATAACGGTATCGTCCTTGAGATCAATTAGCCCGAAGAGGCTGCCGCGTGGAATACTTTGAATACCATCTTCAGCGTAGGTGAACGGTGCTTGCACACACAAGAAATAAATCATTTGCGATAACGCTAGCGTGACCATCGCGAAGTAAATGCCCTGCCGACGTACTGCCAACCACCCGACGACGAGGCCCATCACAGCGGCAGATGCCGTGCCAAAAAGGATCGCAAGTTCAGGCGTCAAACCCCATACTTTTGCGGCGTGGCCGCAGGCGTACGCAGCAAACCCAAAAAACATCGCGTGCCCGAAAGAAAGCAAGCCGGTATAGCCAATCAGCAAATTGAACGCGCAGGCGAACAGCGCGAAGCACAGGCACTTCATCAGGAACAGCGGATAGCCGACGAAGGGTGCGATGCAGGCGGCGACAAACAGCAACAGATAAAAAATTGCGGCTTTATTTTTCATCACTTCTCCCGCCCGAATAGTCCTGCGGGACGAATGAGCAACACGATGGCCATGATGATGAACACCACCGTCGATGATGCTTCCGGATAAAAAACTTTCGTGAGCCCCTCAATCAGCCCCAGCGCAAGACCGGTGAGGATGGAGCCGAGAATCGATCCCATCCCGCCAATCACCACGACGGCGAATACGACAATGATGATGCCCGAGCCCATCGTAGGATTGACGAGGTATACGGGTGCGGCCATCACGCCAGCGAGCCCGGCAAGGCCAACGCCGAATGCGTAGGTCAGGGTCACCATCAGCGGAACATTGATGCCGAAGGATTGCACCAGCTTCGGGTTCTCGGTGCCAGCACGCAGATAGCCGCCTAGTTTGGTTTTTTCAATGACATACCAGGTGGCAAAGCAGACGATGACCGATAGCACGACTACCCAAGCACGATATTTGGGTAGAAACATGAACCCCAGGTCAAAGGCGCCTTTAAAAATATCCGGTAAGTCATACGGCTGACCCGACGAACCAAAATTGTGCCGGAAGATACCTTCAATAATGAGTGCCAAGCCGAACGTCAGCAACAAACCGTAAAGATGGTCCAGCTGATAGAGCCAGCGAAGCATGGTTTTTTCGATGACCACACCGATGATCGCAACGCCGATAGGCGCCAATATCAGCGCAAACCAGTAACTGATACCGAAATAATTAAGCAACATCCATGAGAAGAATGCGCCCACCATATAGAGTGCGCCGTGCGCGAAGTTGACGACATTCAACATGCCGAATATGACCGCAAGCCCCAACGACAACAGCGCGTAAAAGCAGCCGTTGACCAGCCCGATCGTGAGCTGACCCATAAAGGCCTGAATGGGGATGCCGAAAATTTCTGTCATGGTTGTTGCGAAAGGAGTGATTTAGCGAACACCGGAAATCCCCCCTGCCCCCCTTTTTCAAAGGGGGGTTCTAACGTCTTCCCCGTTGGAAAAGGGGGATAGAGAGGGATTTTCGGCTGTCGCATTGCGAACCTGCTAACTGTCAATCAACCCTTCTTCATGAACTGCGGACACTTCGAATTTGCCAGCGACTGGAACGCCTCTTCGCCTTTGATCGTGCCTTTGAGCGAGTAGTAATCCCACGGGCCCTTCGATTCCGAAGGTTTCTTTACCAGGAACAAATGCATGTCGTGAACCATGCGACCGTCCGGGCGCAGCGTGCCATTTTTAGCAAACACGTCGTTGATCGGCGTGTCTTGCATCTTCTTCATGACCGCCGCCGTGTCATCGGTGCCGGCTGCTTGCACGGCTTTCAGGTAATGCGCGGTTGAAGAATAAACACCAACCTGATTCATGTTGGGTTTCTTGCCGTTGTTGCGCGCTTCGAAGCGTTTTGCAAATGCGCGATTTTCATCGTTCATATCCCAGTACCAGCCTTCCGACAGATACAGGCCCTGTGCTGTTTTTAGCCCAAGTGCATGCACATCCGTAATCAACATCAGCAGCGCCGCCAGATTCTGGTTTTTGGTGATACCGAACTCAGCAGCGGCTTTGACACTGTTCACCGTATCGCCACCGGCATTGGCCAGACCGACAACTTTTGCTTTTGACGCTTGCGCTTGCAACAGGAAAGAAGAAAAATCGGTCGCCGCGAGCGGGTGGCGCACCGCGCCGCTCACCGTGCCGCCGTTCGCCTTGACCACGTCACCGGTATCTTTCTCTAGAGAATGGCCGAAAGCGTAATCAGCGGTGAGGAAGAACCAGCTATCGCCACCGGCTTTTACAACGGCCTTGCCGACCACGTTGGCCAACGAAATAGTGTCGTAGACCCAATGAATGCTGGTGCCAGGCTGGCAGGCATCATTGGTCAGCCGTGACGACGCGGCACCGGTAACGATGGTGATCTTGTTTTTTTCCTTGCCAAGTGCCGTCACCGCGAGCGCAACGCCGGAGTTCAGGTTCTCGACCGTCATGTCCACTTTATCGCGGTCAAACCATTGCTGCGTGAGGTTCTTCGCAACGTCCGGCTTGTTTTGATGATCGGCACTGACGACCTGAATTTCCTTGCCGAACATTTTGCCGCCAAAATCTTCTACCGCCATCTTGGCCGCCAACACAGCACCTGGACCACCGAAATCAGCATACAGGCCTGACATATCGGTCAGCACGCCGATCCTGACTACATCATCGGATAATTTTCCTTGTTGGGCATTTGCAACTGTCATTCCCGTTGCCAATGCTGCCGCGACTGCACCCGCCATTAATTTACGTTTCATGCTTGCTCTCTCCTGTAGTTAATTCGAATTTTTGCAAATTTTGCTTGTTGCACTTAACCCAACTTACACCTTAAACCCCGAGGAACTCATGCAGCATGTCCGCCTTCGCCGCCAGCTCATGCTTCTCCACCACTGCCGCAATCTTGCCATGCTCCATCACGTAATGCCGATCTGCCAGTGGTGCGGCAAACCGGAAATTCTGTTCGACCATGATGATGGTCATCCCCTTGGTCTTGAGTTCGCGAATGACGCGGCCCAGCGTCTGCACGATAACTGGTGCAAGACCTTCGGTGATCTCATCGAGCAGCAAAATTTTGGCACCCATCCGGAGAATCCGTGCCATCGCCAGCATCTGTTGTTCGCCCCCCGACAAACGGGTGCCCTGACTGTTGCGCCGCTCTTTGAGATTGGGAAACATATCGTAAATCTCGTCTAGCGACATGCCGCCTTCGCCAATTTTTGGCGGCAACAATAAATTTTCCTCACAGCTCAAACTGGAAAATATGCCGCGTTCCTCCGGACAATAGCCCAAGCCCAACCGTGCAATGTTGTGGGTGGGCAAATTGATCGCCTCATGGCCGTCAATCTTGACCGAGCCGGTGCGCTTTCCAGTGAGCCCCAAAATTGCCTTCAGCGTGGTCGTGCGCCCTGCCCCATTGCGCCCCAGCAACGTAATAAGTTCGCCGTGCTTGATCTCAAAATTCACGCCATGCAGGATATGTGACTCGCCATACCAGGCCTGCAAATTGGAAACGCTGAGCAAGGCTGGGTTTGTCACTGCGCTCATGCGGCCTCTGGTTCAACGGTACCAACGTACGCTTCGAGCACCTTTGGGTCTTTTGACACGACCGCATAAGGACCTTCCGCAAGCACTGCGCCGCGCGCGAGCACCGTGATGGTGTCGGAAAGATTGGCGATCACACTCATGTTGTGTTCGACCATCAGCACGGTGCGGTTCACGGCAACTTTACGGATGAGGTCAACCACACGGCTGACATCCTCATGCCCCATGCCTTGCGTGGGCTCATCGAGCAGCATCAATTCAGGATCGAGTGCGAGTGTGGTCGCAATTTCCAGTGCACGTTTCCTGCCGTAGGGCAACTCCACCGTCTGGATATCGGCAAAGGATGTCAGGTCAACCGATTCGAGCAACTCCATCGCGCGCTCGTTGAGTGCATACAGACCGGATTCGGATTTCCAGAAATGGAAGCTCGTGCCTAATTTTCGTTGCAGCCCGATGCGGACATTTTCGAGCACCGTCAGGTGCGGGAACACAGCCGAGATTTGAAATGACCGCACCATCCCGCGTCGCGCCACCTGCGCCGGTTTTTCGGCGGTGATGTCGTGACCGTTATAAAGGATGGTGCCCGCGGTGACCGGCAAAAATTTGGTGAGCAAATTGAACACCGTGGTCTTGCCTGCGCCATTGGGCCCGATCAGGGCATGAATGGAGCCGCGCCTCACCTTCAGTGACACGCGATCAACGGCCGTAAATCCTTTGAATTCTTTGGTGAGTTCCCGGGTTTCGAGGATGACGTCTTGTTGCATGTATTGGACGAAGGTTGTGTACGGTCGGTCAATTAATTCATTGCTTGGTGAATTCTAGCATCGAAAACTTCTGCGCTAAATTAAAGCAGAACGCCCCTGCTCGGGGCGTTCTACCAACGCGTGCGCGGAGTTGATTTTATACGCCTTATTGCCAAACGTCGCTAGCGCGTCATCAACGGGTACTTAAAATACTGAGCAACGTCTCACTACCAATCACGGCGGTAACGTCAATCCCGAGCGCGCCTTTACCGCCGAGATGTCGGATGCGTTGATCGCTCCTGTCGCATTCACATCGAACTTGAAATTCAGCGCGCTGGTGGTTTGGCCTGAGCGTGCTTTGACGCCACTGATGTCGGCCGCCGTGACCGAGCGGGAATTATTCACGTCACCGACCAAAAATCCCATCGATGCTTCAGCGTTGGCACCCACACCGTTGACGTTGGTCATGGTGATCCGGGCCCGTCGGTTGTCGGGTACGCCGGTTAGCGTGACGACGACATCATTTCCAACCAGCGTCGTAGTTGCAGCGCCAACACTGGTCGTGACTGCGTCCACCGAAATTACCGGCACACTGAACTGAAAGATGACGCTATGTCCGCTGCCAATGATGCGCGACTCGACAGTGACGGCGCCGCCGAGTGTGACGGTCGAATCGACGGGCAGGTCGAATGCGCCAGCCGCGCCATGGGTTTTGCGCGAAACCACCGCCAGTAGCGAGACCGGCCCGCCGGTGAATGTGGCAGTGACGGTGGTGGCAATACTGACGGTCACCACACAGGTGCCGGTACCGGAACATCCGCCGCCGCTCCATCCAGCGAAGACCGAGCCGCTGAACCCTGTGGCGGTGAGTGTGAGCATCGTGCCGGGTGCTACTGATGCGACGCAGACGTTGCCACAGTTGATGCCGCCCACTGAGGATGTGACATTGCCCGTGCCGACTCTATTGACGGTCAGATTTACGACCGTCTGTGGTGCAGCCGCGTCGTTGGTATAAAAGCCATTTTCGAGCGTGAGCGAGACCAACGCGCTTTCATCAGCGGCAAATCCGAAGGAACGAATATCGCTGCCTTGGAGGTTGGTGGCGTAAGGCGCAAACGAAGTACCGCCGTTGGTGGACAAATATACGGCGGGGTTGCCGACCTCCGCCGACAAGCCAGCGTAAATATCGCCGCCGACCGTGACGCGCACCTGAGAGCCGCGTTGGCCGGGAAGAATATTGTTCCAGGTCAATCCACCGTCAGTACTCTTTTGAATCCCTGAACTGGGCGCGAGCGTCCCGTTGGCATTCGCGTGATTGTTGGCCAGATAAATTTCATTGGAATTGCCGAGCCGCACACGCACGATGCCCGCAGGCAGTGTTGAGCCCGCGGCATCGACTGCTGAATACATTAGCGTCCAACTCCCGCCCGCATTGATGGATTTGTAAAGACCGGCATCGGTGGAAGCCCACACGATGGCGGGATTATTGCCGTCGACCGTGATGTGATTGACGGACAGTCCCATCGGGGACACCAGACCGGTGCTCGACAGCGTCCAGCTGGTGCCGCCATCGATACTTTTGTAAACACTACCTGCATCGTTCAAGCCCAGATAGAGAATTTGCGAATTGGTGTGATCGATAGCGAGGCGGGTTACCTGCCCGATCATGTTCGGTAATCCGCTATTGATCTGCGCGAATGACGTGCCGCCGTTGGTACTCTTGAAAATGCCGCGATTGTTGGTCACCACATAAAGCGTTGTTGGTGTGATGCGATCTTGATAGACCACGCCATCGTTGGTGGCGCCGGTAATGCCGGTTTCAATCGACGTGGTTGTGGCGTTGTTGTCGTAGTCACCGTAGATGTCGTTGATCCGGACCGGTGATGTGACAGTCACGTACGCAATGCGAGCGTTGTCGCGATCATGCGTGACGGCGTTGATGCGTCCGCCCGACATGTCACCCACACCTTGAAGCGTCGCGCCGTTGTCGCTGGTCTTGACGATGCCTTCCAGCGAGGCGAGGTAGTAGGTGTTGGCGATTGCGGTGGAGGTGATGCCGCGCGTGTACTTGGCGGTTTCGTCGCCAGCGGTGCCGCCCCATGGCGACCAGTTCACACCACCGTCGGTGGTTCTGTAGACCCCTGCTTTATCGAGACCGATGTAAAGCGTTTGGGCGAGCGCTGGCGTGCTGGCGATGTCGCGATTGATTCCACCAAGAGCTGCGAAATTTGCGGGCATTCCCGTATTCGACGCGACCCAGTTCGACCCGCTATCAGAGGAACGAAAAATGCCGGTGCCGTGGATGTAGGCGAGTACGTTGTTTGAATCGGTACTGGTCGTGCCACTAAAACTCACGTTGAACGCATTGCTGCCGCTGATACCATTGTTGGCAGCCACCCAATTTGAGCCGTCGTCGCCGCTTCTGAAGATACCGTAGTTCGCCGTCGCCAGAAAAAATATTGTGGTCGCGCCGGTGCCGATGCGCGTAATCGCATTCGTCTGAATGTCAGCGGGGAGTGATCCCGGCAATCCTGCGGCCGGCCCCAACCGCGTCCAGACAACCGGATTCACGCCATCGTCGATGCCGCGATATACGCCGCTGTTGTTTCTGCAAAACGTGGCCGCAAGCAAGGTGCGTGTCGCGCCTGCCACAGCGGTCACGGCGATGGTGCGAACATCCACACAGCCGAGTGCGGTTGCGCCGCTACCATTGATGGCGCTCCAACTGGTGCCACCATTGGTGGTTTTGTACACGCCAGCACTTTGGGTGGCAGCATAAAAAATCGTCGCCGATGAAACTATATGGGCTCTGATTTGCACAACCGGAATACCGTTGCCGATCTTTTGCCACGTCGTTCCAGTCGCCGTTTCCGTACCCTTGAGCATCCCGTCCGTCAGCGTTGAGACGATCAGCGTATTCGTGCCGGACACTGGCGTATTCGCCAACACGTTGATGTTGCGAACGAGCGGCTCCGGCGAGGCGCGAAACGTCCACTGCGCGAAGACGTTTGTCGCACTGAACGCACCTGCAAGTGAAGCGACGGCTGCAATTGAAGCAAAACGAACAATGCGTGGTGCGCTCATGCATACCCCCGGTTGAAAAATTTCGGCACTATTACTGGCGCGGGTTTCAGCGGCATTTTGGCCTGTGAACCGCACCAGTGCTAGTGTTAGAGCGCTAATCAACAACTCGTCAAAAAGAACCTGCTCTGTGTCTGACTAAACCATCTACAGCCAGTCCCCGAGAGCGGAATGCGATCCGGACTCGTCGCCGCGTTTGTGTTCAGGGTGAGTTCACCGAATCGACTGCCCTGCCCCAGCGGCGTGAA
>JANNRY010000098.1:0-2175 GCA_031401935.1 Betaproteobacteria bacterium
CCAAAGGTCTCTTCGCGTACCAGCGTCATGTCCGGGCGTATCTGATCGAGCACTGTCGGCGCATAGCGAGCGCCATCTCGTTGGTTGCCCACGAGAAGCCTCGCGCCATCGGCCACCGCCTGTTTGACGCGTGTTTCAAAAAGCTTCGCAGCCTCCTCGTCGATGACCGTGCCCATCTCCATATTGGGATCAGCCGGATCGCCAAATTTCCACGCGCGGGTTTTTTCAACCACGAGTTCCGTGAAGCGCTCAGCAACTCGCGTGTGCACCAACATCCGCTTGACCGCTGTGCAACGCTGCCCGGAATTTTTGTAGGAGCCCTGTACTGCGAGTGACGATGCTTCGTCGAGGTCGGCGTCTTCCATCACGATGATCGGGTCGTTGCCGCCAAGTTCGAGCACGATGCGGCGATAGCCTGCTTTAGCCGCGATGTATTTGCCGATGGAAACGCCACCCGTAAACGTGACAAGGTCCACATACGGGTTGGTAAGCAGTTCATCGGCGATTTCGCGTGGATCACCAGTAACGACTGAAAACATTTCCGGCGGCAGCCCGGCCTCGTAAAGAATATCGGCCAGTAGCAGTGCTGAAAAAGGCACTTTTTCACTTGGCTTCAGCACCATGCGGTTATTGGTGGCAATCGAAGGCACCACTTTGTGTGCGACCTGATTCATTGGATGGTTGAATGGTGTGATCGCGCTGATCACGCCCAGCAAAGGATCGCGTTGCGTGTACACGCGGCGCGTCTTGCCATGCGGGGTGAGGTCGCACGAGAAAATCTGTCCATCGTCCTTCAATACTTCGTTGGCACCGAACCCGAGCACATCGGCGACGCGACCAACTTCATAAGTGGAATCTTTCAGACACAATCCGCTCTCGGCGGTGATGAGCGCGGCGATTTCCGCCGTGCGGCTCCGAACCAGCACGGCAGCATGGTCGAGAATGTCGGCACGTTTGAAGCGCGTTAATTTCGGGCGATAGGCAGCGGCGGTTGCGAAAGCATGTCGAATTTCCTCAACGGTTGCTTTCGGTACGGAACCAATGCTTTGGCCGGTATAGGGGTTCACCACCTGAATGACGCGATCACCACGACGCTCAGCGCCAACGTTCTTGCCACAGATACGCATCGACTCGCATCGAAAATGTTCATCCCTCATATTCAGCCCTTGTGAGGTAAAACGGTCGGTTTGTAATCGTTCTGGCGCTTGAAACTATCAGAACTTTCTGGTTTTAGCGCGAGCCTGTCCTGCGATGCACGTTGTTGCTTCTTCAATGTCTGTGGATCTTGTTCAGCTTGCAACTGTCTGCGCAGGTTATGCGCGATGGTGCGCTCCTTGCTGTCCATCACGTGCTCAAACATCGCCTTGCCGGCTGCGTCGGGATCACCCGACGCAATCGCTTTCACAATTTGCCGATGTTCAGATGCCGATATCGGCATGAGCCAGCCGTCCTCTAGATTAAGGCGACGAAACAGCGATAGCTCTTTAATCAACTTGCGATAAATGGCTGAGAGCTTACTGTTACCAGCCAACTCAACAAGGCGATCATGAAATTTAAGATTCAACAGATGATAGTGATAGGCATCTTTTTCTTTCACGGCTTTTTCCATCGCATCGACCATGCCGCGGATTTCCTTGATTTGCGCAGGGGTGATGTTTTCCGCGAGCTTCCTGCCAACCAGTTCATCCATGGCTGCACGCAGGTCAAAAATTTCAATTGCCTCTTCGACCGCGATATCGCGCACAAATACACCACGATTTTTGGTGATGCGCACCAGTCCTGCTTCTTCGAGCATGCGAAATGCCTCGCGCAGCGGCCCGCGTGAAATGCCTAGTTTGGCGGCAATGGTCAGCTCGGTCAGTTTTTCGCCGGGGGCCAGACGCCCAGACAGAATCATCTGTTCAAGCTCCGCGTGTACAACGCTGACCAAAGAGCTGTTTTGGAGCAAGGCAATGGTCGGATGGGCGATGATTTCTGCACTCATGGCTGGCATTTAACGCTAATTTTCGCGGATTGTCTACAATCGACAAAAAGCAGTTGACATCACATTCGAGGAGTCGATAGACTCAATCGTCAATTCGCACGACGGCGCAGACGCTTTTTTGCACAGTCACCAAAATGACACATCGTTGTCGCACAGTTCTGCACTCTCACTTAACTGAAGGGGAATTTGCA
>JANNRY010000099.1:0-7705 GCA_031401935.1 Betaproteobacteria bacterium
TGTCCGTGGCGCAAACGTAAATAGGATGGAACTGCGTGTCCGTAATGACAGTCGCGCGAGCGCTGCAACCGCATCTTTCACAGAATAATGGATCAGTGAATCCATGCCGACAACGTGATCGAACATTCCTAAATCTGCTGAGAGCATGTCGCCGGAACGGAATTCGATACTGCCACCACCGAGATCGGTTGGCGCACGTTCGCGTGCAAGGTCGACGAGTGTTGAAGAGAGGTCGATGGCGATCACATGCGCACCCCGTCTTGCGGCCTCAATTGCCAGCGCGCCAGTACCGCAGCCAGCATCCAGTACCCGTTTGCCGCTCAGATCCTCAGGCAACCAACTCAGCAATGTGTCGCGCATTTGCGTGCGACCGGCGCGTACCGTCGCGCGAATACGTCCGACGGGCGCGTCAGAGGTGAGACGTTTCCACGCTTCGACTGCCGTCCGATCGAAGTACGTTTCGATCTCGCTACGCCGCGTTTGATAGGTGAGATCTGACATCAGTCGAACCCAAGTAAATCAAAAATATCGCGGTCCTTCATTGCAGATGCTTCCAGCGGTTCGGTACCTGCCCACAGGCTTGCCGCAAGACGCAGGTACTCTTTCTGTACGGCCTCCAACTCTGGTGATGACTCCATTTCGAATAAAGTGGATTTTTTCAGACGACTGCGGCGAATGACATCCAGATCCGGAAACAGTGCCATCGTTTTAAGCCCGATCGCATTGTTGAACTTATCGATCTGGTCGGTCTCACTGCTGCGGTTGGCGATCACACCGCCCAAGCGAACGTTGTAATTTTTCGATTTCGCTTGAATGGCGGCGACAATTCGATTCATGGCAAAGATCGAATCAAAGTCATTCGCCGTGACAATCAGCGCGCGGTCGGCGTGCTGCAGTGGTGCTGCAAACCCGCCGCAGACAACGTCGCCCAACACGTCAAATATCACTACATCGGTGTCTTCAAGCAGGTGATGTTCCTTTAGCAGTTTCACCGTCTGGCCAACGACGTAGCCGCCACATCCTGTTCCGGCGGGCGGGCCACCAGCTTCGACGCACATCACGCCGTTGTAGCCGACGAAAACGAAATCCTCTACGCGCAATTCCTCAGAATGAAAATTCACCGACTCGAGCACATCAATGACAGTTGGCATCAATTTTTTGGTCAATGTGAATGTTGAGTCGTGTTTTGGGTCGCAGCCGATTTGCAGCACACGTTTGCCGAGTTTGGAAAACGCCACAGAAAGGTTGGACGATGTAGTACTTTTGCCAATGCCCCCTTTCCCGTAAACGGCGAATACTTTGGCGTTGCCAATTTTCAGGTTTGGGTCCAGATGCACTTGCAGGCTCCCCTCACCATCAGGTCGGCCTCCGCGTTTGATCGATGAAACGGGTACGGTAACTACACTCATGTGATTCTCCAGAAATCCTCAGGCGGCGGCGCGTTGTAATGCGTCATTGTTTTCGTACACCCCTTCGAGACGGTCCTCGAGTTCGTCACCAGCGCGGCGGAGGGCTTCCAGCATTTTTTCGTCAGGCATCCAGTATTTACGGTCGTGTGCTTCGAGTAGTCGATTTGCGAGCTTGGCCGATGCGGTTGGGTTCAACGTGGCGATCCGATTGCGCATTTCATCGTCGAGCACAAAGGTTTCGCTCAATTGTTGATATACCCACGGCGCGACCTGCCCGGTGGTAGCCGACCAGCCCATCGTGTTGGTCACGTGGGTCTCGATTTGCCGCACGCCTTCGTAGCCGTGCTTTAACATCCCCTCGTACCATTTCGGGTTCAGCACTCGAGTCCTTGTTTCAAGTGCGACTTGATCAGACAGGCTGCGTACTGTGCCACCCCCGTTCGCGTCGCGAGTCTGGTCACCGATGTAGACGGGGGCCACTTCTGCGTCAGGACCTTTGGCACGCTTGATCGCCCGGCTGATCCCACCGAGCGTGTCGAAATAGGTGTCTATGGTCGTGACGCCCAGCTCGACTGAGTCGAGATTTTGATAGGCAAGATTGACACCCGCCAGCACGCTCTGGAGGAGTTTGGGTTGCTGCATCGGGCTACCCGCGCGGCCATACGCAAATCCCTTGCGACGGCTGTAGGTTTCGGCCAGTTCATCACCATCTTCCCATCGGCTGTTATCGACCAAACTGCTAACGTTGGAGCCATATGCACCTTCGGCGTTACCAAAAACGCGCAGTGATGCCGTCTCCATATCCCCGCCATGTTCGGCCTGAAACGCAAGCGCGTGTTTGCGGATGAAATTGAGTTCAGCGGGCTCATCTGCACTTGCGGCCATAAACGCCGCCTCGGCGAGCATCTTGATCTGTAGCGGTAACAGATCGCGGAATATCCCGGAAAGGGTGATGACGACATCGACACGTGGTCGGCCGAGCTGGTCTAGCGGGATCAACTCCGCACCAGCCAAGCGACCGTAGCTGTCGAATCGCGCGGTGGCACCCATCAGTGACATGGCCTGCGCGATTGGCCCGCCTTCGCTCTTGAGGTTATCGGTACCCCACAACACCATAGCGATAGATTCGGGGAAACCATGCCCATCGTCGCGATATTTTTGTAACAAGCGGCCCGCTTGACGGGCACCGTCTTTCACTGCGTAGGCACTTGGGATGCGGAACGGATCAAAGCCATGCAGGTTACGTCCGGTCGGCAATATTGCAGGTGTGCGAAGTATGTCGCCACCAGGCGCTGGACGTATGAACTTGCCATCCAGCGCTCTCAGGATGCCATCGACTTCGTGATCCTCGGCCATCAGTTGGTCCATGCGGGAGAGTTCAGTGAGCATCGCCAATGTCGTCGCAGCATCTGGAGGCTGCAAGCCAGTCGCTAACGCTTGTTCTGGCGTGCGGCCAGCGACAAGCGCCTCTATCACGACGCGGTCTGGATGCGCACCCAGCATTGCTTCTGCGCTGGACAACAACATATCAACGCGTTCGGTGGCGCTCGGCGCTTGACCGACGACGTGAAGCCCATAAGGAATCAGGGAATACTCGACTTCAAGTAAATCTTCATTGAGGGTGGCGATACGATGCTCTGCATGCTGGCCCCACAATGGTTGTGCCTCGACCAAGTCCAACTCAGCTGCCTGCGCCTGAATCATCACCGCGAGCTCGTCGCGCTCGTGTTGCGCCTCAGGCTCAAGGCCGCGAAAGCGCTCCAGTGCATCCTTCAAATCAACTAATCCTTTGTACAAACCCGCTTGCGCAACCGGCGGTGTGAGATAGCTGATTAGGGTCGCGGCAGCACGGCGTTTCGCGATTGTCCCCTCCGACGGATTATTGGATGCGTACAAATACATGTTGGGCATATCTCCAATCAGCCTGTCTGGCCAACAGGTAGACGACATACCGTTTTGTTTGCCGGGCATGAATTCCAGCGCGCCATGTGTACCGAAGTGCAGCACCGCGTTGGCGCCAAAGTCCTCGCGCAGCCAACGATAAAAAGCCGAGAACGCATGCGTCGGTGCAAAACCTCGTTCAAACAACAATCGCATCGGATCGCCTTCATATCCAAACGCGGGCTGGATGCCGACAAACAGATTGCCGAAGCGCTCTCCCAACACAAAAATATTGCCACCATCGCTTTGCTGTTTGCCCGGTGATGGCCCCCACTGTGCCTCGATTTCGCTTAGGTGCTTTTCACGGCGAACGTGGTCGTCGGCGCTGATGCGGGCGTGAACGTTGGCTTGCGCACCGTAACGCTTGGCATTGCCATGGATAATGCGTTCGCGAAGGTCATCAACACTCGCAGGCACATCGACGCTGTAGCCCTCGCGCTTCATCGCGATCATCGTGTTGTGGAGCGACTCAAAAACCGACAGAAACGCAGCGGTGCCAGTGTTACCAGCGTTGGGCGGAAAATTGAATATGACTGCTGCGACTTTGCGGTTAGCACGTTCTGACCGGCGCAGGTCGATGAGTTTTCCGACCCTTGCAGCGAGTGCATCTGCGCGCTCAATACAAGTATGCATATCGTGCGATTCAGCTACATTTTTAAACGTACAGCCGTGGGCGCATCCGGTACATGCGATGTGTGTTGCACTCCCGCGACCGCCAAAAACCATCGAGCCTGTCGCGCCATCGAGTTCTGGTATGGCAACCATCATCGTCGCTTCGACTGGCAGTAGGCCGCGAAGGGAACCACCCCATTGGTCAAGCGTCTGGAACTCGACCGGCGTGTCGGAAAGATAAGGCACATCCAGCCGCGCGAGAGTTTCTTCGGCTGCCTTGGAGTCGTTATAGGCCGGCCCACCGACCAACGAAAAACCAGTGAGCGAAACCAGCGCATCGATCGTGCACTTGCCATCCTTGAAAAAGAAGGCGTCGATCGCGGGGCGCGAATCGAGCCCGGTGGCAAATGCGGGGATCACGCTGAGGCCGCGTGCTTCCATCGCGGTAATCACGCCATCATAGTGGTCCGCATTGCCTGCCAACATATACGAACGCATCAGCAATAGACCGACCGTTCCGCGCTTTCCAGACGTGGCGATGGATGGTAGCGCGTCCATCGTTTCCGACATGCGCTGCTGCATCTTCGGGTGATAAACGCCGACCTCTGGATAATCAGCAGGTGGATGTGGTTTGGCAACGCCGCGCATGGCTTTGCGCGGGCCATCGGCATAGCGATCAACCAGAAAATGAACCATGTTCGCGACATTCTTCTCCGACCCGGCCAGCCAGTACTGGAGTGTCAGGAAATACGCACGCACATCTTGTGCTGTGCCGGGTATAAAGCGAAGTAGCTTTGGCAACCTCCGCAGCATTTTCATTTGCTGCGCACCAGCGGTCGCTTTCACACCAGTTTCGTTGCCTTTGGCTTCAGGTTTCCCGCGCAGGCGCTTCAACAGTGCCATTGGCCCGCTCGCAGGCTTGTCCATGCTGAATTTGCCCATGCGGGTAAGTTTCATCACTTCGCTTGCCGACATTGCGCAGACCATGGCGTCGCAATTGTCGCGGCGGGCTTTTAGTGCGGGTAACACAGGAAGAAAATGCTCCTCCATGAACAGCATCGTGGCAATCACAATATTGCCGCTCGCGATATCAGCTTTGCAGCGCTCCAGCGCTGCACCGTCATTTCCCCATTCGGCGGCAGCATGAACGCTGAGCTTCAGGCCTGGTACAGTCCGGGCAAGGGTGCGGTTGGCGCGCGCGGCTGCGCTGGCGAGGTGCGTATCCATTGTTACCAACACTACGCGCATCCCCGATTGGGGTGACACGGTAGCGCTGGCTGTTTCAGCGACCGAAATGTGCTTTAGCGTCATATAGGGTCTCGACAGTAATGGTGGCAAGCGCGCGTTCCAATGCGAAGCGCTCGGTGTTACGGCGGGCCTTGCCGCGAACAAAAAACGGGATTTTTGACAGTTCTTTCTCGGCCTCGGTTGACCAGGCAGTGGCGGCTACTGCGACTTTTGCTTCTGCTGGTGATGCATTTGTGACCGCTGGCGCAGGTGCAGGCGTTGCGACCATCGGCTCGGCCGGCACCGGGTTTGACTTCGTGGCACCAAGATGCGAAAGATGCGAGGACCCGGCCTGATCATGGAATTCGAAATCGTCACGGAACATGCCGAGCAGGTGTTCTTCCAGCCCCATCATCAGCGGGTGTACCCACGTGTCGAAAATGACGTTGGCACCTTCAAAGCCCATCTGCGGGGCATAGCGCGCAGGAAAATCCTGCACGTGGACAGGGGCGGAGATAACTGCGCACGGAATACCAAGGCGTTTGGCGATGTGGCGCTCCATCTGCGTTCCGAGCACGAGTTCTGGTTGCAGTTCAGTGATTCGCGCTTCGATCTCCAGGTAGTCGTCCGAGATCAGCGGCTCAACGCCATATTTTTTTGCAGCTTCACGAATTTCACGTGCGAACTCGCGGCTATACGTGCCAATGCCGACTACCTGAAATCCCAGTTCCTCCGATGCCACACGCGCGGCAGCCACCGCATGCGTTGCGTCGCCGAAAACAAACACGCGTTTGCCAGTCAGATATGTCGAGTCGACGGATTTGGCATACCAGGTCGAACGCGACAGGGCATTGTTTAGCAGAGATGAAGGATCGATTCCAGCAAGCGATGCAACTTCAGCTATGAAGTCGCGAGTGGCACCGACCCCGATCGGGGTCGTTTTAGTGAACGGTTGTGCAAAGGTGCGCTCCAGCCAACTGGCCACCTGTCCGGCGGTTTCGGGGTAGAGCACAACATTGAAATCGGCGTCGCCGAGGCGGGAAATATCGGCCGGTGTCGCCCCCTATGGTGCGACCAAATTGACATCGATGCCAAGTGACGAGAGCAGACCTGTGATCTCGCGGATGTCATCACGGTGACGAAAGCCAAGGGCTGTTGGCCCCAACAGATTACACGTGGGACGTTGCCCTGCTGCCTTTGCCGGACGCGCTGTTCCAGGCGGTGGCGCGTGAGGCGAGCACAGTACCCGAACCAATTGATAGAACGTTTCCGATGCACCCCAGTTTTCTTTGCGCTGATACGAAGGCAACTCCAGTGGCACAACGGGAATCGGCAAGTTAAGCGCACGCGCCAGACCGCCGGGATCGTCTTGTATTAGCTCGGCTGTACATGAGGCACCGACCAGCATGGCTTGTGGTTGAAAGCGCTCGAACGCTTCGCGTGCCGCCGTCTTGAATAGCTCTGCCGTATCGCCGCCGAGATCGCGCGCTTGAAATGTAGTGTAAGTAACTGGGGGACGTTGATCGCGCCGTTCAATCATCGTGAACAACAAATCAGCGTAAGTGTCGCCCTGCGGCGCATGCAGAACGTAGTGCACGCCCTTCATCGCTGTCGCGATGCGCATCGCGCCGATGTGCGGGGGGCCTTCGTAGGTCCACAAGGTGAGTTGCATGTCAGGCCACCAGTTTTAGACGGCGCACCAGCGGCCGTGCAAACAACTCTGCGAGGTCAGCCGCTTGATCAAAGCCATGGATCGGTGTGAAGACCAGTTCGATAGCCCACTTTGTTGTCATGCCCTCCGCTTCCAGTGGATTCGCGAGCCCGAGCCCGCAAACAACGAGGTCCGGTTTCGCAGCCCGACAGCGATCAAGTTGTTTATCCACGTGCTGACCCTCGGATAAAGCGGTCCCCTTCGGCAACATTTCCAGCTCTTCAGCCAGATGCTGTTTATGGATGTAGGGCGAGCCGACTTCGACCAGTTGCATGCCGAGTTCACGGGCGAGAAACCGTGCAATCGGGATTTCAAGCTGGGAATCTGGGAAGAAAAATATTCGTTTGCCAGCAAGCAGATCGCGGTAGCGAGCGAGTGCCTGAGCAGCTCGTTGCTGCTTTGGCGCAACCGTCTGTTCAAACAAGGATGTTGAAATACCAAACGTGCGCGCAGCCGCACCCAGCCAGCGGGTGGTTCCTTCGACGCCAAGTGGGAATGGCGCAGGAATTCGCACTGCACCACGCTCTTCAAGCGCGCGTGCGGTATCCGCAAGAAACGGCTGGGCAAGCAAATAGCGCGTGCCGGGTCCGATGACGGGTAATTCGGTCGAGCGTCGCGGCGGAAAAAAATCAACCCGCGCAAACCCCATTTCTGCAAAAAGCCTCCGCCATTGGTCTTCAACGACGTCTGCAAGAGTACCTACAATCATCAACGATGGCAGTGCATCCGCAGCATGATCAGGAAGACTTGGCACCAGCGAGGCAAGGCACGCATCTTCACCCTGCGTAAACGTGGTTTCGATGCC
>JANNRY010000100.1:0-2099 GCA_031401935.1 Betaproteobacteria bacterium
TCGGGTCGGGCGATTTTTGCCATGGCTTGCGCGACGGGCACCGACATCTGAATCGCGTCCAGGCCTTTGAGCGGGCCATCGACTTTGCAGAACGGGGTGCGCAGGCCGGGGACGAGATAGGTTGTTTTGGTCATGATCAAACTTTCGCTAGAACGTGGGACGATTTTACGCCCGCCACCCAAGCGACCCACCACAGAAGATCAAGGATGAAGAACGCCATTTGACGCGCGCTTCGGAGCATTTTCATGCCAGCAGGCGCGCCAGTGCTTGAGATTGGAACTCGTAGGTTGGGTTAGCCGCATCGCGGCGTAACCCAACGTCGGTCTCAAATTCATCCACTGACTGTTGGGTTACGGCTACGCCTAACCCAACCTACGATACTGCGGTATGTGCGCACAGCGTAGTCAAACATGACGCCGCAAAATACCGTAAACCCCAGCCAGTTGTTGTGCAGGAACGCGTTGAAACAACGTTCACGCTCGCGCTTGCGAATCAGCGTGTAGTGAAATAGCGCAATGCCGCAGGCAAACGTGAGCCCGAGAAAATACGGCCAACCGAGACCGATCACTTTACCGATGCCCGTCAGCAGCGCCAGCATGACGAGGTAGCAGAACATCACCATCGCTACATCGTATTTGCCGAACAATAGCGCGGTGGTCTTGATGCCGATCTTCACGTCGTCGTCGCGATCCACCATCGCGTACTCTGTATCGTAGGCGAGTGTCCAGAACACATTTGCCACCAGCAGCCACCACGCCAACGGTGGCACGGCACCGGTTTCAGCAGCGAAGGCCATCGGTATGCCGAAGCCAAACGCGATCCCCAGATACGCCTGCGGCATGGCAAAAAAGCGTTTGGTAAATGGGTAGGTCACAGCCAGGAAAAGCGCCGCAAACGACAGATACATGGTGAGGCGATTGAGGAAAATAACAACGAGCAGGAATGCGATCAACGCCAACAACCCTCCAACGATCAGCGCCTCCCGTGTAGAAATCTTCTTTGCAGCGAGCGGACGATCTTGCGTGCGCGCTACGTGCGCGTCGAAATCACGATCCGCAAAATCGTTGATGGCGCAGCCCGCCGAGCGCATCAGAATTGTGCCCAACACAAATATCGCCAAAATCGTGCCGTTCGGGCGACCATCGGTGGCGATCCATAGCGCCCATAGTGTCGGCCACAGCAGCAGCAAAATGCCGATGGGGCGATTGAGGCGCGTCAGCGCGATGTAGTGTTTGAGCCGCTCGATCATGCGGCTATTGTCTCGCAGCCAAAAAGAAAGCGCGCAGTTTTGATTCATCAAGCTTGTCGCCAGTGCGCACCCCGCTGCACAGATCGAGTCCGAAGGGCTGCACCTGATCGATGGCTTCGCGCACATTGTCAGCCTTCAGCCCCCCGGCGAGAAACAGCGGTTTGCCGCAACGCTCACGGATCGTGCGGCTGATGCGCCAGTCGTGAACCCGGCCCGTACCGCCCAATTCTTTGACGTCGAGTTTCTGGTTTCCTGAATCCAGCAGGATTGCGTCGACATGCGGGGCGACCGCGCATGCTTCATCTATCGACTCCGGCCCAGTCACGTGAATGACCTGCACCAGCGAAATGCCTGGCATGGCACGCCGCAGGCGAATCAATTCCGTCTCGGCAACGACATCGACGAGCTGCAGTGTGTTCGGCCGACAGCGCCGCTGCTGATCGATGATCGCGTCAGCGTTTTGCTGCGCGGTGAGAAAAAACGAGCCGATGGACGGCGGCACGGTGCGAATGATTTCCGCGATCAAGTTCTCGTCAATCACGCCCGGTCCACTGGGCATCGCCGACACCAGGCCCAGCGCCGATGCGCCGCAGGCGATGGCAAGATGCGCCTCTTCGACAGAACTGATGCAGCAAATTTTTACGTTCGGGAGTGTCATCGCGTCACGTCCGTGTCACTCGCGACACGCTGATGGAAATAGAAAGCCAAGTACTGGCGCGCGTTTCCATGGCTTTTTGGCCTGCGATGCCCGCCAATGCTCAGTCTCGTAGGTTGGGTTAGACGCGCAGCGTCGTAACCCAACAACGGTCGTATTTGCAGAGACCGTGTTGGGTTACGGCTACGCCTAACC
>JANNRY010000101.1:0-3174 GCA_031401935.1 Betaproteobacteria bacterium
AAGCGTGCCAATCCTGCATTGCTGATCGGCGTTGGCGGTTGCGTGGCATCGCAGGAAGGTGAAGGCATCGTCAAGCGCGCGCCTATGATGATCTCGTGTTTGGTCCGCAAACGCTGCATCGTCTACCGCAGATGATTCAAGCCAAGCGCAGCACCGGACAATCGCAGGTCGATATCTCGTTTCCTGAAGTGGAAAAATTCGACGCCATGCCGCCTGCGCGTGTCGAAGGTGTCACCGCGTTTGTGTCGATCATGGAAGGCTGTTCAAAATATTGCAGCTTTTGTGTGGTGCCTTACACGCGCGGGGAAGAAATTTCGCGCTCATTCGACAGCGTGATGGCGGAAATTCGCGATCTGGTTTCCAAAGGCGTCAAGGAAGTCACGTTGCTGGGCCAAAATGTGAATGCGTACGTTGGTGAAATGCCGGATGGTGGACAAGCTGATTTTGCCCTGCTGCTCACGGCGGTGCACGCTATCGCTGGCATTGAACGGATTCGCTACACCACCTCGCACCCGCTCGAATTCACACAACGCCTGATCGACTGCTATGCGAAATTGCCAAAACTGGTTTCGCAATTGCATCTGCCAGTGCAATCGGGCTCGGACAAAGTGCTGGCGGCAATGAAGCGCAATTACACCGCGATGGAATATAAATCGATCATTCGGCGTTTGCGCGCAGTCCGCCCCGATATTTCGATTACCAGTGATTTCATCATCGGCTTTCCGGGGGAAACGGATGACGATTTTGATCGCACCATGAAACTCATCGACGATGTGCAATTCGACGGCAGTTTTTCATTCATCTATTCGCGCCGTCCCGGCACCCCGGCCGCGAACCTGCATGACGATACGCCCTACGATGCGAAATTAAAACGTCTCCATCGCATGCAAAAAACACTCGATGCACAGATGCACGCTGTTTCGAACGCGATGATCGGCACGACGCAACGCTTATTGGTTGAGGGCGTCTCCCGCAAGGATGATAACGAGTTGATGGGACGTACTGACAATAACCGTGTGGTGAATTTTCCTGTGAGCGGCGTAAACGCGAACCGGCTGGTTGGGAAATTTGTTGATGTACTCATCACCAGCATGAGTCATTACACGTTGCGGGGTGAAATTGTGACGACTGAAACAATCACGGCGTAACGATGAAGACACCGTCACTCGAATTCGCGTTTACCCCTGTTGATAATCACCGATTGGCGTCGCTGTGCGGCTCGATGGACGCCAACATTCACCAGATTGAAGCGGCGCTTGATGTGACCATCGCGCGCCGTGGCGAAAAATTTTCTGTGGCCGGTGAGCGCGCCAAAATTGAGCTCGCCGCCAGAATATTGAATCGCTTTTACGCGCGAGCGCATAACGATTTGTCGGTGGAAGAAATTCAGTTGGGCATCGTCGAAATGAGCCATGCGCGCGAAACCAAAAACGCCGCGCCCGCAGAGCCATTGCCGGAAGCGGAAATTGCGCTGCAAACCCGCCGTGCCGACTTGCGCGCCCGCACCGATCATCAAAGCCAGTACATCCGGCAGATGCAAACGCACGACATCACCTTTGGCGTTGGCCCTGCAGGCACCGGAAAAACCTACCTCGCCGTCGCGTGCGCAGTCGATGCGTTCGAGCGCGACCTCGTCAAGCGTATCGTGCTGACCCGTCCAGCTGTCGAAGCGGGTGAGCGCCTCGGGTTCCTGCCGGGCGATTTATCGCAGAAAGTCGATCCTTATCTTCGCCCCTTGTACGACGCATTGTATGAGCTACTTGGTTTTGACAAAGTCAGCCGCATGTTTGCGCGTCAACAAATTGAAGTGGCCCCGTTGGCGTTTATGCGCGGTCGCACACTCAACCATGCCTTCATCATTCTTGATGAGGCACAAAACACGACGTCAGAACAAATGAAAATGTTCTTAACGCGCATCGGCTTTGGTAGCAAAGCCGTGATCACGGGGGATGTGACGCAAGTAGATTTGAAGCACGGCACGACCAGCGGGCTGATCGATGCGCGCAACGTACTGCATGGCATTCGCGGCATTGCATTCACGATTTTTCAGGCCAACGACGTGGTCAGGCATCCGTTGGTGCAGTCGATCGTGACAGCCTATGAAGCGAACCGCCGCAACCGTTGATTGATGGCGCTAATGACAGCCAAGACGCACAAAATCGACGTCCAGATTGCCAGCCGGATTAGCGGCATTCCTGCTGAGCGCGCGTTCAAAAAATGGCTGCGTGCGGCGCTGCCTGTGACGGCTGAACTCACGTTGCGCGTTGTCAACGCGGCTGAAGGGCGCAATCTGAACAGCGCCTTTCGCGGCAAAGACTATGCGACCAATGTGCTGACTTTTATATATCACGAAAAAAAATCGCCCGTGCTGATGGGCGATATCGTCTTGTGTGCGCCGGTCGTGGCGCGCGAAGCACGCGAACAAAACAAGACACTTGAAGCGCACTATGCCCATCTCACGATCCACGGCGCGCTGCATCTGGCTGGACTGGATCATGACATCGAACGTGCGGCGAGGGCGATGGAAAAAAAAGAAATTGCAATGCTTGCCGCACTCGGCGTCGCTAATCCTTACGCGAATCAATAAATCGAATCACTAAGCGCTCAGGGCCGTCATCTGCGTTTTTTCGCCCTGTGGTAAAGTCGCTGCATCGTAACAACAGAAAAAATCAATGGACGATTCCCCCAAGCGCTCGCTACTTGAGCGCCTCTCTTCCATGCTCCTGCGGGAGCCGGAAGACCGCGGCCAACTGGTCGAATTGCTGCACGGTGCATTCGAAAAAAATCTGCTGGACGCCGATGCCCTGTCGATGATCGAAGGGGTAATGCAAGTCTCGGAAATGCAGACCCGTGACGTGATGATTCCGCGCTCACAAATGGACATGATTGACGTCGAAGACAGTCCTGGTACTTTTATTCCGTTTGTCATCGAAACTGCGCACTCGCGCTTCCCGGTATATGAAAACGGCAAAGACAACGTTATCGGCATCCTGCTCGCCAAGGATTTGTTGCGCTACTACGCCAATGCCGAGGAATTCGATGTTCGCGACATGTTGCGTCCTGCGGTATTCGCGCCGGAATCAAAACGCCTCAATGTTTTACTGCGCGATTTCAAGGCAAACAGAAATCACATCGCCATCATTGTTGATGAATACGGCGGTGTCGCGGGCTTGG
>JANNRY010000102.1:0-2100 GCA_031401935.1 Betaproteobacteria bacterium
AAACCCGATCCATTCAGTGTATGCAGATTCTGCGTCTTGCCTTTTTCATCCTTGAAGCGTGCCATCATGCGCCGCGCTTGAAAGGCTTCAAAATTTGAGCACGATGAAATCTCGCGGTAGGTATTTTGCGCGGGCAACCAAACTTCAAGGTCGTAGGTTTTAGCTGACGAAAAACACATATCGCCGGTACAGAGCAGCATGGTGCGATACGGCAGCGCCAACTTTTGCAGGATCGCCTCCGCGTTCGCGGTCAATGCTTCGTGCGCGTCAGCAGACTTATCCGGATGCACCATCTGCAAAATTTCAACTTTCTCGAATTGATGCTGACGGATCATGCCACGTGTGTCTTTGCCATAGCTGCCAGCTTCCGAGCGAAAACACGGGCTGTGGCAAACGTACTTCAGCGGCAGGTCTTTCAACTCGACAATGGCGTCGCGCACAAAATTGGTGACCGGATATTCAGACGTTGGGATCAGGTAAAGATCGCGCCCTTCTATCTTGAATAAATCTTCCTTGAATTTCGTCAAAGATGAAACACCATCGGCGCTTTCGCCTGAGACCATATACGGCACATAAACTTCCGTGTAGCCGTGTTCGGTGGTGTGTACGTCCAGCATGAACTGCGCCAGGGCGCGCTGCATCCTGGCAACGCCACCTTTGAGCACTGAAAAGCGCGCGCCAGAAATTTTCGTCGCGGTTTCAAAATCTATCCCGGCCAAACCCGCGCCGAGATCAACGTGATCCTTCGGCGTGAAATCGAAAACACGTGGCGTGCCAACGCGGCGTACCTCGACGTTCTCCGTTTCTGATTTTCCCAGCGGCACTTCGGCACGCGGAATATTGGCAATGCCGCGCAAAAAGCTGCTGAGCTTTTGCTGCAAATCAGCGAGTGCGACCTCGTTATTTTTTAGTTCATCCCCAACGCCGGATACTTCAGCCATGATGCTGGCAGTATCTTCGCCCTTGGCTTTAAGAATACCGATCTGCTTTGACGCCGCATTGCGCTTGGCTTGCAGTTCTTCAGTTTTGGTTTGTAGCTGTTTGCGATGGTCTTCCAAGCCACGGAAGGTCGGCTCATCGAACACCACACCGCGTCGCGCGAGACCGGCGACGACGGTGGGCAACTCTTTACGTAGTAGTTGAATATCTAACATGGGAAATCCTTCTTTCTATTTTCTAGCTATGTTTTCATTTTCCGTCGTTCCCGCGAAGGCGGGAATCCAGCGTCGTTCACTCCACGCGAAAGACACTGGTTTCCCGCTCAGTTACGTAAGCCGGCGGGAATGGCGAAACTCAATTTGGGGAAAGCAGGTATCGCGCACGCCTTCATCAGGCGACCGAAGGCGGCGCTACGTAGATCGAGAGGAGCGGCTGGAAGAATTACGACGCAGGAAGTTGACGAACGTGTTCATGACTTCGATTTTCCATCAAGTTCGCGTAAATGCGCAAGCTTTTCGGCAATCTTTGCTTCCAGACCACGGTCCGTAGGTTGATACCAATCGGGCCGCTTCATGCCATCCGGAAAGTAACTTTCCCCCGCCGCGTAGCCCTCCTCCTCGTCGTGTGCGTAACGATAATCCTTGCCCATGCCGAGGTTCTTCATGAGCTTCGTTGGTGCGTTACGAATATGCATCGGCACCGGTCGCGATTCATCCTGCGCGATAAAGGCGCGCGCGGCGTTGTAAGCGTTGTAGACGGCGTTCGATTTCGCGGCGATCGCCAGGTAGATCACGGCTTCCGCCAACGCCAGCTCGCCTTCGGGCGAACCGAGCCGCTCGTACACATCGGCAGCGCTGAGCGTGATGTCTAGCGCACGCGGATCGGCCAAGCCAATATCCTCGGTCGACATACGGATCATGCGCCGCGCCAGATAGCGCGGATCAGCGCCGCCGTCGAGCATGCGGCAGAACCAATAAAGAGACGCATCAGGATCAGAGCCGCGCACGCTTTTATGGAGTGCCGAAATCTGGTCGTAAAAATTGTCGCCGTCCTTATCGAAGCGCCGCGCGGCGCGAGCGAGTACCGTTTCGACAAATTTTGTGTCTATCGATTTTGCGCTGCTGCTGTCAGCGGCGATGGCGAGTTGCTCGACTAAATTAA
>JANNRY010000103.1:0-13809 GCA_031401935.1 Betaproteobacteria bacterium
TACGTGAGGCTCAAGTCAGCCGATGTCTTGGGCTCGTACCGGGCGTTGGCTACACCATTGGCCGTTCCTGAGAAAGTACCCAGCGTCTGTGAGCCGAAATAGATGATCTTGAAGTCGGTTTCCAGCTGTCCGGTGATGTAATCAAACCCGAGCGTCGCTTTGGCACGCGGACCGCCTTGCTCGATGAACAGGCGCTCGCGCTCGGAGAGCAGCACATCTTCGAACCCGGCCAATGAGTTCGGCGCCTTGATACCGGTGACTTCGGTCTTGCTGACGTTTACCGCGAGAAAGGTTGATAGTTTGCCTGACCCGAAGTCGGCCCTGTGTGACGCGGTGAGGTCCAGGCCCTGCGTGCGCGTGTTGACTGAGTTGACGAAAAACTGTGCCTGTCCAACGCCGAGCCCGGAAAGGATCGAGCCCAGCGCTGGAAAATTATCGCCATCAAATCTGCCTGACAGCACGATTCGGTCATCGATATCGATCCGATACAAGTCAGCCGTGATGGCCAATGCCGTTGACGGGGTAAAGGTCAAGCCGACCGTAAAGCTCTTGGATTTTTCTTCCTTGAGCTTAGGTATACGAGCGGCGTTGGCGATGGTGCCGCCATTGGGTGCGAGCACCACATCGAGCGGCACGCCGCTGATGAAATCGGTGAACGTGGAGGAAAAATAAACCTGCTGCAGCGAGGGTGCGCGGAAGCCGGTGCTGCCTGAGCCGCGTAACAGCAATTGCTGGTCGAGCTTGTAGCTCGCGGCTAGCTTACCCGTAATCGTCGAGCCAAAATCGCTAAACTTTTCCACGCGCAGCGCTGCCTGCGTTTTGAACTTTGCGGATAGATCAGTTTCGACATCAACGTAAGCGGCGACGCTGTTGCGGCTGCGATCGGTCTGGTCGGCAGGCTGAAAGCCGGGGAATCCCTGGCTGCCCGCATTGCCGCCGAAACCGACCCCGTCAGCATCGATATACGAACCGCTTTCCCCTGCGTTGATTTGGTAGTTCTCTTTGCGGTATTCGGCACCAAAGGCGAGATTCATGCCCTGGGCGACACCGGGATAGAAACGGCTCATGTCGAAGTTGGTCGTCAGTTGTCCAAACGAGAAGCCACCCGCGTCAAAGGCCGTCGCGCTAATACCTCTGCCGCCGGTCAGCAGGTTCCTGTTGGCGATCGAGGCATTGATGGTGTTGTTAATGTTGTAGCGCAGCCGATTGTATCCGTAGGTCTGCGAGAGATCGGCATTCCATTCGCCGTATTGCCCCTTGTGGCCGACCGTCATGTAGCGGTCATCGATGTCGCCGTCGATGAAGGGTACAAAGCCGTTCGGATACATGGCAGCGGAGTTGCGCGACGGAATATCGTCGGAGCCGATTCCGCCACGCGCGAATGCCGCTGACGAGGCCTCGCGAACCTGGGTGCCAGCCGTGAAATAGAATTTGCCGGTGTCGCTGGTGGGCACTTCGCCATTAACGTAGATGCTGCCGTTTTGCGATTGGGTGTCACCGATAATGCGCGGGTTACCGGCCTCAGCGCGATTGGAGCGGCCACGGTCGAGATATTCGGCCGTAATCGCCACCACGCCTTTGTCGCCAATCCGCAAGCCGCAATAGCCGGACGAGAGGTAGTTCTTGCCATCGCCGGCCGAATACTGGCTGTAGCCGAACACCGCTTCGCAACCGAGCCGTTTTCTGAGCCCGATATCGATCACACCGGCAATCGCGTCTGAGCCGTATTGCGCGGCAGCACCGTCGCGAAGAACCTGCACGTTCTCGATGGCCAACAGCGGAATCGAATTCATGTCAGTACCGGTGTTGCCGCGATTGCGTGCGCCGAACAGATTCACAAGCGATACGGTATGACGGCGTTTGCCATTGACCAGCACCAGAGTTTGATCCGACCCGAGGCCGCGTAGCGCGGCAGAATCAATAAGATCGGCACCATCAGCACCGGTCTGACGCGTCGAGTTGAAGGAGGGGGAAATATATTGGAGCGATTGCGCCAGATCGAACTGGCCGCCTTGCTCTGCCACCTTGGTCATAGGGATGAAATCGACGGGCACCGGCGTGTCGGTCGAGGAACCATTGACGCGTCGCGAGCCGACCACGGTGATTGTCTCCACGACGGCGAGTTCGTCTTTTTTCGGCGTTGTTGGCGCTGTCTGCGCAGTCTGTGCGAACGCGCCGGGAATCGCCACGGCACCATAGAGTGCGATCAAGATCGCATGGCGCATGGGTCGCGAGGCAATGGTGCAAGGCTTTTGTGCTTGGTTGTTCATGGCGATAGTCCTTGAGTTAGTGGGGGCTTTTATGCATTGAATACTAAGCAACAAACAGCGGAGCGCCAGCATTGCTGCGGCCCGCAGATTCAAAGTGGCTGCGGACGCTCGACAATGCTTGAGTCTACTGCGGAGAACATTCAAACGTTTGGAATATGTGAGCGCCTAACTACTTTGAATACTGCCAAAAAAGAGGTCGATACCTTTGAGGCAGCAAAGGGGTATAGGAATTTCAAAAGCCCTATTTCAAAATTCCTCAATGTAGCCGATGACGCACGAGCGGTCAAACGCGCGTCCGTCCGCGACCTATCGGCTGAAAACTCACCATTTTCTTGAAGTCGCCCGACGTCTGTCGGCACTTTATCTCGCTTTGCGCGCACTTGTAGAGAACTAACGTGGTTCGCGTTATTTGTTTTGACAACTCACATGAGTTCTTTGATTCCTCATGGGTCGATAAATTAAATGGTGTCTGACCCTCATGCCACTCCTCATGGCACTCTGCCCGGCGCGGTTGACACTCAAGCGCTCGTTGGCAATCGCCGGGCGGGTGATGTAGCGGCATAGTTGCTCCAGCCCCGGCCGGTCATCGGCTGCAATACGTACGCCTGCGTGCAGGCTGAAACCGTGCGCGTTGGCGCAAAGTGTCGGCGAGGATTGACCACCTCGCGCCAGATGGCGCGGTGCCAGCTGCAGGCTCAGCACTTTCTGCCCCGCACGCGGGCCCTGCGCGATGCGGTAGTGGGCGGCGGCCGCTTGCAAGGGGGTCATCACGTCATCCGGATCGGTGATACCGCCGGCCAGAGTGATCTGGCCATCCTCCTCATTAAGATGACCAAGGCGTGTCAGCCGCCGCAGGATGCGCGTGATGATCTTGCCCAGTAGCGCTTGCAGTGCGGCATGGGTGGGTGCAGCGGCGGCGTGGAAGATGATGGGTACGGGGGCGACGGGCGCAGGCATGCTCTGGTCCGGCGTGCCTGATGTGTCTACGTCATGCAGATTGCCATACACGCCATCGAGCACTAGCGCATGCAGGTGGACGTTCAGGTTCGCGGCTGAGCCGAAGCGCTGGATGAGCGTGACGGCACCGGTGGCGGCCTGATCGCGCTGCTGGCCGGTCTGTGTGAACAGAAACGTGGCAATCACGCGATGGATGATCTGCAATATCGGCGCGAGACATTCGGGGTGGACGGCGAACAGGCTGCGCAGGGGAATCGGGAACGACAGCACCCATTGGCGCACCGGCACCGTCGGGATGACGCAGTCGACCAGATGGGCCGCTGCCTCGGCCATGCGGCGCGTGCCGCACGAGGGGCAGATGCCGCGGCGTTGCGCCCCGACGGAAGTCCCCTTGGGGGACAGGAAAAGGCCACCAGCTTCTCTTCCTGGCAGCCGTCGCAGCGCAGGCGCAAGAAGCCGTGGGCGAGAATGCCGCATGCCAGAAACGCGTCGAACTCGTCTGTCACAAACGTGGGTAAGCCTGCGCCGCCGGTCTCAATATCGACAAACGCGACGTACGTGTCGAGATGTGCTTGCACCATGCGGTAAAGCGTGGTTTCTTCAGGGCGATGGCGCTGGTAGCGGGCCGGGCTTGCGGATGTGGCGGATGACGGTGCGGGGCGCATGGGAGGGCGATGGTGGTGTTGGTATACCGGTTTACTGTACACATATACAAGTTTCCGGCATACCGAACCCGCGGCGCGGCGGCAACGACATGATCAGGCGCGGGATCGATTCCGTCTGGTTTGGCATCTTCATCGTGTCGCATAATGACAGCCTCACTTTGATTTCCGGCACGCCATGTTTAACGCTCCACTCTCCCTCACCACCGAAACCGCCTTCGAGCTGCCGAGCTATCTGCACGAATCGGGCGCGCACAATCCGTGGGTCGTCGCCAATTTGCACGGCAAGGATATTCATAGCTTTCTCGAAGGCCCGTGCTTCGATGCATTCGGCAACCTGTGGGTCACCGACATTCCGTTTGGCCGCATCTTCCGTGTCACGCCGACCGGCGAGTGGGACCTGATCATCAAGTACGATGGCTGGCCAAATGGACTTAAATTTCACCCCGATGGCCGCCTCATCATCGCCGATTACCGTCACGGCCTGCTGGCGATGGATACCGATACGCGGCGCATTTCACCGCTGGTGACGCATTACATTTCACAGCGCTTCCAAGGTGTGAATGACCTTACCTTTGCAAAGAACGGCGATCTCTATTTCACCGATCAGGGACAGAGCGGATTGCACGATGCTTCGGGCTGCGTGTATCGATTGAAAGCCGACGGCACGCTGCAACAACTGCTGAACAATGTGCCGAGTCCGAACGGGCTGGTATTGAGCCCTGACGAAAACTTCCTGTTCGTTGCCGTGACGCGTGACAACGCCATCTGGCGCGTGCCCTTGGTCGAATGTGGCGTTTCGAAGGTCGGCAAGTTCATTCAACTTTCCGGCGGCACCGGACCGGACGGCATCACCGGTGACGATGACGGCAATCTATACGTGGCGCATCATGGGTTAGGCTGCCTGTGGCAATTCGACAAGCGCGGTGAACCGAAGTATCGCGTTGATTCCTCACGCGGCGACTGGACGACGAATGTGGCGATCAATCCGGAGCGACCGAACGAGTTATTTATTACGGAATCGCAGACCGGGACGATTCTCAAGGCGACGATGCCGCTGTATTGAAACGCTAGCACTGGAGCGGCTCGTGGCACGATAATGGCCTGAAAACCTCACTGATGCTAGAGGAATGACAAATATTTGTATCCCTGTCATTTCGAACCCGGTTTCATCGGGTGAGAAATCTGCTCTTAGCCTCGTAATTAAAAGCAGATTTCTCGCTGCGCTCGAAATGACAGGATAAAGATTGCCATGACCGAAAAATCCACTCTCCCTGAAGGCGCATTCGAAAACTTCCGCAATGAAATGAGCTACGGGGATTACCTCGGCCTCGATCTTTTGCTGAGCGCCCAAAAACCACGTTCAACAGAACACAACGAATTGCTCTTCATCATCCAGCATCAAACCACTGAGCTCTGGATGAAACTGATGCTGCACGAGCTACTCGCCGCGCGCGAACAAATTCGTAGCGGCGAACTTTCGCCGGCATTCAAAATGCTCGCGCGTGTTTCTCGCATCATGACCAATCTCATTCAGGCGTGGGATATTCTTGCCACGCTGACACCGACCGAATATTCATCATTTCGCGATAGCCTTGGCAAATCGTCCGGCTTTCAATCGCATCAATATCGCGCACTGGAATTCATGTTCGGCAACAAGAACGTGGCGCTACTGAAACCGTTCGAGCATCGCCCGGAAATTCACACGACGCTGTCGGGATTGCTCAATTCTCCGTCGCTTTACGACGAAGCGATTTTACTGCTCGCCCGCCGCGGTTTTGTCCTTGATCGCACGGTAACGGATCGCGATTTTTCACACGCTTATGTGGAGAATCCTTCAACGATGGCCGCATGGCGCGAAGTGTACGCAAACCCAAAACAGCATTGGGATTTGTATGAGCTTGCTGAAAAGCTGGTTGACCTTGAAGACTATTTTCGGCAGTGGCGGCATCGTCATGTGACGACGGTGCAGCGCGTGATTGGGTTCAAGCGTGGTACGGGTGGCACGGCGGGTGTCGGGTATTTGCGGGCGATGTTGGAGGTGCGACTGTTTCCGGAGCTTTGGGATTTGCGGACTGAGCTTTAGATGTGCTTAATCGCTTTCGCATGGAACGCGCACCCTGATTACAGTTTGATCGTCGCCGCCAATCGCGACGAATGGCACGACCGCCCCGCTGCGCCTGCCGCGTGGTGGAGTGATCATCCGCAAATTCTTGCCGGACGTGATCTGAAGGCAGGCGGCACTTGGATGGGGGTGACGCAAAGCGGTCGATTCGCGGCAGTGACTAATTTTCGCGATCCAGCTGACAGGAAATCGACGGCGCGTTCGCGGGGTGAATTGGTGACATCTTTTTTACTTGGCGATGAAACACCAGCGGTTTTTCTGGCGGCGACCAAACTGCACGCGTTTGATTACAACGGCTTCAATCTCATTGTGGGCGATGGAACCTCACTCGCGTATTTCGGGAGCCGTGAGGGCACAATTGAAATTCTTGCGCCCGGAGTTTACGCGCTGAGCAACCATACGCTCAACGAACCGTGGCCTAAAGTCACCATGGCAAAGTCGGCTCTGGGTGGGGCTCTTCAGGCAAAAATGTCTGAAGATTCCCGTCAAATGGCGATCTACGCGATTTTATCGGATACCACCGTTGCACCTGATGATGCGTTGCCAAATACCGGGGTGGGCATCGAATGGGAGCGTGTGTTATCCCCAGCATTGATCGTCACTGAACGATACGGCACGCGAGCATCAACGATTTTATCGGTGGCCAATGGTGGCGGCGCTTCATTTGAGGAGAGCACGCGTGCGGCTGATGGTACGGTCAGCTGCGTTGCAAAGTTCAGCTTCCATTTGCCGGCAAAGTTAGCCTGACAGTTTCCTGCCCGACCCTACGGCCGCGCGCCCCAAGCGATCATTGACGGCCTCCCACGCAGGCGTCATTGGCGGCACCTCCACCAAAATAACCGTCGTCTGCGCAGCATCGAGTGTGCGCAGGTGCGCGTACATGTCGCGGGCGAACGCCACAGGATCGCGATCAGCCGTAATCCATACCAATGGCCGCACTTTTTTTACACCGATGCCGGGTGGCGATGGCGCTGCACCATGCGGGGCTGCAAAAGCGAGTACGGCAACACGTTTGCCATCATTGAGACGTTGATCCACTTCGTCCTGAAGTGATTTCCGCTTTAGTAATTTCAGCGGCGTCATCGGCGCATAGTGCGCAGCGAGGCTACCGGAAACGCGCGGCGTATCAGTGGACGGGCTGGACGGCGACGTTGAATTGGGCGCGTCATCAACATTGAGCGGCATTTCGCCGATGACTTTTGCGATCATCTCCGGCGTGATTGCGCCGGGTCGCAGCAGCACGGGATGTTTCAGTGATCGCATGCGCGAGAGATCCAGTATTGTCGATTCGATGCCGACTTCGCATGGACCACCATCGAGAATCATCAAGTCACTGCCGAATTCGCTGCGAACATGCGCTGCTGTCGTCGGCGAGACATGACCAAATTTATTGGCCGAAGGTGCGGCAATGATGCCGCTACCTACTTTGGCGAATTCGTGCAGTAGCTGCTGCGCCAGCGGATGCGCAGGGCAGCGCAGGCCTACAGTTTCCTGCCCGCCGGTGACGGCCTTCGGAATGCGCACAGATTTTTTCAAAATCAGCGTGAGTGGGCCGGGCCAGAATGCATCGGTGAGTTTTTTCGCGATGCGCGGAATATCTGTCGCCCAGGTTTCCAGTTTCACCTCTTTGGGCACGTGAACGATCAAGGGGTGATTTGCTGGACGGCCTTTGGCGGCAAATATTTTCGCCACAGCGGTTTCATTTGCCGCGTCTGCACCCAGGCCATAGACGGTCTCGGTCGGCAGTGCGACCAGATCGCCATTCTTCAGCAACTCGACTGCTTCAGCGATCTCTTTGGATGGTGCGACTTTGGGCATGATGCTATTTTGCCCGAAGTGCTGACTGATAAAATGACGGTATGTCTGAACTCATAAAAAATTCATTTCGACTTTCGGTCGCACCGATGATGGACTGGACGGATCGACACTGCCGTACTTTTCATCGGCTGCTCACCAAACATACGCGCCTTTATACCGAGATGGTGACGACCGGGGCGTTGCTACATGGCGACCAGTCGCGTCACCTCGATTTCAACAATGAGGAACATCCGGTCGCATTGCAATTGGGCGGTAGCGAGCCCGCTGATCTCGCAGCCTGTGCGAAGCTCGGTGCGATGTGGGGTTACGACGAGATTAATCTCAATTGCGGCTGCCCCTCGGAGCGGGTGCAGCGCGGCAGCTTTGGTGCGTGCCTGATGGCGGAGCCGAAGCTGGTTGCTGATTGCGTAAAGGCGATGGTCGACACCGTATTGATTCCGGTAACGGTCAAGCACCGCATCGGCATTGATAAATTCGAGAGTTACGATTTTGTTCGCGATTTTGTCGGCATCGTCGCAGAGGCTGGCAGTGGTGTATTTATCGTTCATGCGCGTAACGCGATTCTTAAGGGCTTGAGCCCGAAACAGAATCGCGAAGTGCCACCGCTGAAATATGACTTTGTGTATCGGTTAAAAAAAGATTTTCCGCATTTGACGATTGTGCTCAATGGCGGCGTGCGCACGTCAGGCGAAATCGAACAGCACCTTGCGCATGTGGATGGTGTGATGATCGGACGCGAGGCTTATCACAACCCGTATTTGATGGCGACGTTTGATCGTGATTTTTTTGGCGTCGATGAAAAAATAGTGTCGCGCGAAGCCGTCGAAGCAAAGCTTGCCATTTACGCGGCCCAACAATCTTTGAATGACGTGCCACGTCACAGCATCATGCGCCACACGCTGGGGCTTTATCGTGGTTTGCCTGGCGCGCGCGCATGGCGGCGCTCGATGTCGCAGCAGCCGGTGTGGTCAACATTGCCGCTACCAGGCTAGCTGACCTTGCACCGGCCTTCCCGGCACGGCAAATTTGGACGTGTCTAATCGCTGCATCCGCCTTGTTCCTGCGTTATTCAAATCGAATCGCTTACATGCCTTGGCAAAACGCTGCTCAAGCAAGCGCGCAAGAATTCCTTCGCCCACCATTCTTGAACCGAAATTTGGGTCGTTGTCGCGACCGCCGCGCATTTCCTGCACGCGCGACATGACGTGTGCAGCTTTGAGCGGGAAATGATTCTCTAGCCAGTTGCGGAATAGTTCTTTCAATTCCCAGGGCAGCCGCAACAATATGTAGCCGGCAGAAGTCGCACCCATGGCGCGCGCGGTTTCCAGCAGTGTTTCCAATTCGTGGTCGGTGAGAAAGGGAATCACCGGTGCCACGTTGATACCAACCGGAATACCAGCATCGGCCAAACACTTGATTGTCTGCATTCGTCGCGCAGGTGCCGCCGTGCGCGGCTCGAGGTAGCGCGAGATATGGTGATCCATGGTGGTGATCGACATCGTGGCGTGCACGAGATTGCGCGCACTGAGGCTTTGCAGAATGTCGATATCGCGCTCAATCAGCGCGGATTTGGTGATCAAACCAACGGCTTGATTGAAATCAGATGCAATTTCCAGCAGCTGCCGCGTGAGCTGGAATTTTCGTTCGCACGGCTGGTAGGCATCGGTGTTGATGCCGAGGCTGATCACGTCTGATTTAAAACCGGGCTTGGACAGTTCCTCGCGCAGCAGCGCTGGTGCATTCACCTTGGCAAATAGCCGCGTCTCAAAATCGAGCCCCGGTGAAAGCCCCAGATAGGCGTGAGACGGGCGGGCAAAACAATAAATGCAGCCGTGTTCGCAGCCGCGATAAGGATTCACCGAGTAGCGAAACGGAATGTCGGGGGAATCATTGCGCGAAATAATGCTCTTCGCGGTTTCATGCGTGATAGCGGTGGTCAGCTTGATTTCTTCTTCCACCTCGGCGATCCAGCCGTCATCGAAAGCATCACGCTGCCATTGCTCGAAGCGGCCTTCCACATTCAACGCCGCGCCACGGCCTTTGTGGACCTGATCGCGTTGCGTTCCTGTTGCTTGATTGATTGTGCGCAGCGCCATACTCTTTCCTTTATAGAATATTTACTGTATTAATATACAGCATACATTCCATCCGAAACTATTTTTGGCCCAGAGGACGCCTGCGCCGCGTATGAGGTGCACGGTAATGCGCAGGCGTCCGGCTCCGAGGTTCTGTGTGGATTACATCAACCAACCAAGTTGAAAGCGGCGCGCAGAATCGAGTTGATCGGTTGACCATGAAAGCCCGGTGATTCGCGTGCCAGTCGCTTCCAGCGCTGTGCCACTCGGCACATTGACGATTTTCGAGGGCGTCCTGCCGAGCCATTCCACCCACACCGTGCCGCGTGCCGAATTCTGATTGGCATTCTGGTTGCCCACATTGCTGTAGTTGGCTAGCGAAATATCCAGCAATTGCGCATCGGGTGTTTCATCTGCTGTGATCCGATAGGTGTACTCAATGGTGATGGCATCAGTTGCTGAAACATTAATGATGGCCTCGGTTGAAATTGCACCATCATCTTCCTGCACGATCAGGAATCCCTTACGCGAAAATTTGCGGAAGTCGGCAATGCTGAGTTGTTCATACGAATTTGCATCGAACACTTTGCTCGACCATATGGTGGCTGTCGTGTGCGCAGTCAACCGCAGCAGGCGTGCGCCTGCTGGGAGCTGCGTACCGAATTGCGCGGCTGCTGCTTCACTATCGGGCATGATGAAGGTCTGCATGACGCGTACGTCGATATACTTTCCGTTGATCGTTACTTTCCAGTCGCGCTCGATGGCTTCAACAACATCGGCTTCACTCCCACAACCACCGCCAACGAACAACACGCCGGGAGCGGGCTGCATCGCGATGGAAGTGTCCGCATCCAACCTGGCTTGGCTTGTATTTACGGTGCCATTAACCGGTGGGAACGTGTTTGCATATGCATCCTGTGCCAACAGCACTGCGAGGCCAGCGCCGATGATGCTAACCACCACACCACAAATGATGGCGGCAAGAAACATTTTGAAAAAATCCCAAAGCGCGAATTGCCCGCGACTTATAGCCTGCTGTGGTGATGCCTTTTTACTTGCCCATATCATTTTCATCTTGTGCCCTCAGTGTTGGTAATCGACAAGAGCATTTGGCGCTACGATACGGGCGGCTTTAGTGACCCGAAAATGACGCACCGAAGATTGAATGTGGCGAAAAAATGGCGCTTAGTTCTTTCAGGCCGCCGCTGACAGAACGTTACGGTATATTCTTGGCACAGCTAAACAGATTGCCAAATTGGAGTTAAGCACATGGGAAAACGCATCGCGATTGTTGAAGACGATGAAACAATTCGCCAGAATTATAGTGACGCGTTGCGTCGCAACGGCTATGAAGTTGAAACATACGCCTCGCGTACTGAAGCACACGCCGGTTTCAAAAACAGGCTGCCAGATCTGGCGATTCTGGACATCGGTTTAGGCGACGAAATTGACGGCGGATTTTCGTTGTGTCGGGACCTGCGCGCGATGTCATCCTCGCTGCCAATCATTTTTCTGTCTGCACGCGACAATGATTTCGATGTAGTTTCGGGGTTGCGTCTGGGTGCCGATGATTACGTGACCAAGGATGTGAGCATGCCGCATCTGCTTGCGCGCATTGCGGCATTATTTCGTCGCATGGAAGCAATGAAGCTGCCGAGCCGGGCTGAGGATGTTTTACATCGTGGCAAGGTGATCCTCGATATCAATCGCCTTTCAGTCGTGTGGAACAATGTTGTCGTGGTGCTGACCGTCACCGAATTCTGGATGGTGCACGCGTTGGTCAAGTTTCCCGGCCATGTAAAAAATCGCGATCAGTTGATGCGCGAGGCCGAACTCACCGTGGACGACAACACGATAACGTCGCACATGAAACGTATTCGCAAAAAATTCATTGCGGTCGATGCGACGTTCGATGAGATTGAAACAGTGTACGGCATGGGTTATCGCTGGCATGCTGCGTAAATTTGCTGAACACAAGTACTGGTGCGGGTTTCAGACGGAAATGCCGCCACAAGCCCCACCAGTGCTTGTGTTTAATATTTTCAATTTGAATCCTTGGTTTATCTTCACTGCATGCGACGTCAGGTGATGGTGTTGCCGCTTTTTTTTCGGAGTATTCGCGCGAAGCTGTTATTCATTGCGCTACTGCTATTGCTGATCCCGCTCATCGGATTTCGCTTTGTCCAACAAATGGAACAGCTCCTGCGTGACGGGCAGCAACAGGTTTTGGTGAGTGCGGCCAAATTGCTCTCGGTAACGTTATCGGATCGGCCCCAGTTGTTCGTGGTGCAGACATCCGAAAACGAGACGGAACAATCGGAACGACGCAAGTTGCTCGCACTTTTTGGCAACGCCGATCCCGAAGCTGCAGCGCAACTTGGTTCAGCGTATTTGCCCTCGGACGAAATCGAGAAAGTCCTTGGTGTCGTCGCGAAGACAGCGACGCGAATCTGGGTGGTTGATGCCCGCTCGCGCGTACGCGGGCTCGCCGGAAATCTGAACGGCAGCGATACCGCGAAGGTGCAAGCAGGATTTTTTCAGCAGCTCTATGCGAACGCAATTCGCCCGATCATTCGCTTGCTTGCACGTGATCCCGGCTCACCAATTTCTGAAGATTCGGCACAGGTGACGCGCGCGGTCATGACGCAGGTTGACCGTGCGCTATCCGGCCAGCCCACTGCCTATCCCCGCTATGCGCGCAATGGGCTCGCAACCGTTATCTCCGCCGCTGAACCAGTGTGGCAGGGGGACAACATTATCGGTGCTGTGGTGGTGGAAGAAACAACCAGCGGTTCGCGGTCGATTACATTTGCGGCGTTGGAGTCATTGCTGGCGATGACGCTTGTTGTGCTGCTGGTCGGATTCGGTGCCTTGCTTATATTTGCGTGGCGACTTGCGTATCGCGTGCGCGTGTTGCAGCGCGAGGCAGAAACGGCGATTGACGCGCAGGGCCGGATTCGCGGGACGATTTCCGGTTCGGGTGCCAGCGATGAAATTGGCGCTTTGTCGCTTTCTTTGGAGGCGATCCTCAAAAGGCTGACGCAATACAACCATTATCTGGAGCAGATGGCAGCGCGACTCTCACATGAGTTGCGCACACCTGTTGCCGTGGTGAGATCGTCGCTGGATAATCTTCGCGCCAGTGAGATTTCCGATCAGGGGAAGGTTTACATTACTCGTGCTGATGAAGGCGTTCAGAGACTTTCCTCGCTGATCTCCCGAATGGCTGAGGCGACGCAACTTGAGCGTATGCTCATCGGGGCGGAGAAGGAATCTTGCGATCTGGCGGAACTTGTGACTGGCTGTGTAGAAGGCTACCGGCTTGCGTTTCCCTCAACAAGTTTCGTGTTCCATCGACCTGAAACTCCCATCGTACGACCGGTGATCACCGATTCGATAGCGCAGATGCTTGATAAGCTGGTACAGAACGCTGTCGATTTTGCTCGGCCCGGTTCGCCTGTGAAAATTTCGCTCATCGAGTCTGCAAAGATAGTACGCATTCAGGTAGAAAACAAGGGCAAAACGCTTGACCCCGATATCACTGCAAGCCTTTTTAGTTCGATGGTATCTTCGCGCCGTGAAGGCGCCGATCATGGCAACCATCTGGGCTTAGGGCTATTTATCGTCCGCTTGATCGCTGAGTTTCATGATGGCACGGTGACCGCACAAAATCTAGCCGACAGATCTGGTGTGCGTTTTGAGGTGTCCATTTCGGCATCAACAGCTTCCCACTGATGGGCTAATCGACCACGAATCTGCGGTCTAAAAAGCAAAAGCCCAACTCTGGTAAGAGTTGGGCTTTTGCTTTTGTTGGGTCTTGGCGATGACCTACTTTCGCACGGGTATGACCGCACTATCATCGGCGCAACGTCGTTTCACGGTCCTGTTCGGGATGGGAAGGG